>CAJXEF010000088.1 GCA_913052545.1 uncultured Chloroflexota bacterium | reverse complement strand
TTATTAAATGCCGTGAATCAGCTAGACAGAATGCATGCCTCATGCCTGAAGATCCAGATTTTTTAGGTCTACCTGAGCCATCGGCCAGCAGCAAAGTGTCAGCATATGACGAATCCACCGCCCTTTCCGACCCGGAAACCCGGGCAAACATCGTCAAACAAATAACAACAAATTCAGAAAAGAATAAGTTAGTTTCAGCGGGATTTTGTAGGACTGGAATAAACGAACGAGCAGTCATGACTAGTAAAGGTATCTGGGCTCATCACGTAGGATCAATTGCAGGCCTTCTGATTACCTCTATGACAAATTCATCCGCAGGATGGGCTAAGGGAAGTTCATGGAGAATAAGCGACCTCAAGATTGACGAATTGATAAATCAGGCTGCAGACAAAGCCATTAGTGGTCAAGGCCCAATTACCTGTCAACCAGGTGAATACACCGTAATACTTTCTAATTATGCGGTAGATGATGTGATCTCAGCCTTAAACTTCTACGGTATGGGTGCCCAAATGGTTCAAGATGGACGCAGCTGGATGAATGGTTTACAAGGCCAACAGGCCATGAGCCCAATGATATCCATATGGGATGATGGTCACGATCTTAATGGTTGTCCCGCTCCTTTTGACTGTGAGGGGATTCCTAGAAAAAGGGTCGACGTAGTTGCCAACGGCATAATAGGTGACCCTGTGTACAATTCTTACACGGCTGGTAAAGAAGGTAGATTGTCCACCGGGCACCAGATTTCTCCGGGGGGAGGGCCTTCAGCTCATAATTTATTCATGTCCCCAGGTAATAAGTCCGAGAAAGAATTAATAGAATCTACTGATTACGGCATCTATGTCACGAGATTTTTCTATACAAGGCTAGTACATTCAACTGGATGTACCATGACCGGAATGACCAGAGATGGGACTTTCTTAATCGAGAAAGGTAAAATAACTCACCCGATCAAAGATCTAAGGTTCACTCAATCATATGTAGATGCGCTTAAAAATGTGGAAATGGTTGGCTCAGAAAACACTCTACACATCAATGAAGGCAGTTCGTCTACCAACGTCCCTTCACTTAAGGTAGCTAAGTTCAATTTTACCGGCGTAACAGTTTAGAACGGTTGAATGCGATGTTAAAAAACCCAATCATTCCGATCGGTATTACGGTACCGCAAGTGTTCTATTCTGAGGAAGTCGATTCCACTTTAATAAGTTCATTCGTTACTAGAGCTGAGGCACTGGGATTCGAAAGCCTGTGGGTTCAAGAACGAATAATAGGCGGAGTGAACTCTCTTGAACCACTTAATCTCTTATGTTATGTGGCCGCTTTAACCCGTAAGATCAAGTTAGGAACGTCAGTTCTCGTAGCTTCGACACGCAACCCAATATTGCTAGCCAAAGAGTTAACTACTTTAGATCACCTCAGTAACGGCCGACTCATCGTCGGGATAGGATTGGGCGGTCGAATAGAACAATACCATCTATTTGGCGCTCCCCCTGACCACAGGGTTAGATTTTTCATGGAATTCATTGAAGTTCTTAAGTCTCTCTGGGAACAACCTTATGCCCATGTTGAGGGCTCATACTGGAACTTATCGGGAGAGCAAATGAAGCCCAAACCCATACAAACTCCTCACCCACCTCTATGGATCGGTGGAATACACCCTAACGTGCTCAGACGCTCAGCTAAATATGGTGATGGATGGATGGGAAACGGCAACTCTTCAACTAGTCAATTTCGGTCCCAAGTAAAGATATTGACCCAAGCCCTAGACGAGGAAGGAAGAAATCTGAATGATTTCCAAATATCCAAGAGGATTTATATTGCGGTCGATAACGACGAGGCAAGAGCTAAACGACGTATGGCCGATTATTTCTGCAACCATTACGGCGTGACTGAGGATAGAGCAGGTGAAGTATCAATATCCGGAAACCCTGAACGATGTGTAGAGCTATTATCCGAAGTTATCCATGCGGGAGCCCAAATGCTCATGCTGAACCCGGCTTTTGATTATCCGGAACAGCTGGAGATATTGGCTGATGAAGTTATACCGAACTTAACTATCTAAACGGAAATGAAGCCAAGGACTGCGAATTATGCATTTTGCCGACCTCTGGTCGGCCCTACCACTATCACCCCTGTCCATAGGTCGCATTACCGAAAAACCATATACACAATTGGATCAACCGTCCAGTCGGCTGGTCTCGCAATGTGCTATCCCCTTTCACTTCACTTATTTTTGGTCACTTTAAAAGTTGCTTTTACCTAAACCAGTATGGACTGATTGAGGATGAACATAAATATCTGGATTAGGTTTCGTAAAAGAAGCCACAATTACGTAGCCAAGCCTTCCTCTATTGGCCTGGCATCTTCAACAAAGAACATTAGAACAATACCCAATAAATACGACCCAGCCAAAACTGAAAAAGCAAACGTGAACCCTATATGTTCCATCAGTAATCCGACTAATAGCGCCCAGAACGGTGCCGATGCAAAACCCAAGAAAAAGAATACGCTGAAGGCCGCATCTCTGTCAGGCTCAGGTAGGGAATCAGAAACCATAGCTTGAGTAAGAGTCATGCGCGACCGGGTTACGACACCATATAACAACAAATTCAACATTAAAAACGGCAAATAAGCTCCTTGAAATGCCAACCACAAAGTTGCCAATGCAGAAAGTACTAAGGAAAACTGGATTACCCATTTTCTAGATCCTTTATCCGACAACCATCCAAGAAAGATTGGGCCTATAATTCCTCCAACATTCATAGCGGTTAACGCAACCGCAATCAGGGTAGTCGATAAAGCCAAATCATTCTTGAAATGAGGTCCTAAATATGCCAAATTGACTCCCATGTCCCTACCCGCTCCTCCAACCATCATCACCAACGATACCAAGATCATATTTTTATTACGTATAACTCGTTTATAGCTATCACGGCCTTGAGCTAATTTAGCCCTTCCCGACCTAGGTTCGTCTATGCTATTACCCAATCGATTTCTAAACAGGAAATATGTGGCCCCCATAGCCAGGCTTAGGGTTGCAACTATCATAAATATGTTGCGCCAATCCATGATCAACAACATAGCACCTGCGGCCAACGGGGATAACAAGCTACCTATATTCGAGATACTCGTGTTTAACGCTAATACAGTGCCTCGTGTTCGAGGGAAGTAACCCACTAAAAGACTCGATCCTACTGGGTGTTGAGCGCTCCCTCCAGTAGCTGATACCGCCCGGGTTACGACAAATTCTCCGAAGGATCCAACCCATCCTGTGGCCAATGTTCCAAGCCCTAAGACTATGTTACCTATACCCAGAAGCCAGGCTCTCGGTACAAACGGAGTCGCGAACCCGTAGAGCCCTTGTGTCATGCCCCCCATTAAGCTCATAACAGCGGTAACCACACCGAGCTCAGCATATCCAAAACCCAGTTCTGGCATAATTACTACATATAGCACTGCCACCATCTGATTCTGAAAGTGATTAACCGCATGCGATATATTGGTTAACCACAACACGGCATTTCGTTCTACAGCCGAACCTACATGTTCCTCAAAGCGATTTGTTAAATTAGACATGCTAGCAATTTATCCTCCAGACAATCATTGCCAAGCGAAAACTTGATGATGGACAGTTCTATAAAGCACTATCAATTATGATATCCAACAAAGCAGGCTTCCCTGAAGCTACCGCCCGGTCTACCGCTGGCTTGATTTCGCTTGGTTCTATAATCCTTTCTCCGTGTACGCCCATACTATTGGCTATCGCAGCCATGTCAAATGGAGTAGCAAATTCGGAATATAACAGATTCTCTCCTGAAGTTTCAGACAAACCCAACACATCTTTCTGATAAATATTGAAATTGGTCCTTAGAATACGATACATACCGTTATTACAAATCACGAATATACACGGAATATTATCGTTAGCTGCAGTCCAAAGCCCCTGGATCGTCATCATTGCGCTGCCATCACCTATGACACCGAAAACTGGTCGTTCCGGGTTAGCACACTGAGTGCCCATTGTAGCCCCGATGCCTCCCCCTATTGACTGGCCCCGTACTCCTCTAATATCACCTCGTTCGGACGCCTGAAAATAATGTCTGAACATAGCCCTGTTGCTTAACGAGTCATCGACAACAATAGCATTTTCAGGCAAAGCGTTTGATAACTCAAACATCATTCGAGCCGGCGTAATCGGTTTCCCATCCCATTTGCCCTCAACCGATCTCTCAAACGATTTCTTACTTTCATGAGATTCATCAGATATGAGTTTGACTCTATTGGAAATCGCTTGCTTGCTCTCTGGAGTTAACATGGGTGTAATTTGGTTAATTAATTCATCAATAGCCAAACCGCAGTGGGCAACTATCCCCACATCTGTCGGCTCCGATTTGCCAACTTTTCCTGCAACCGGATCAATGTGAATTAATTTCGTCTCACGGTTTAATATCACATCACCCCAATAGAATAATTCTTCAAAAGCATCCATTCCTATAGCCAATACCAAATCAGCTCTCTCAAGAATTGATCGTTGATCAGACATTCTTAAGGAAAGGGTACCTAGGAATTGGGGATGATTAGTTGGAAAAGCTACTTCGGCTGCCCTGGAACCATATACTGGTAACCCCAGTAATTCAGCCAGATCAACTGCTTTATTCATAGCGCCGTCATCTGAAACCCTGTCACCCACCATCATGATAGATCTATCAGCTCGCATGAGGAGATCAGCCGCGGCTTTTATTCCTTCAGGATTTGGCCTGGGCTCATCGAAAACCGGCTGAGACGGGATGATATTCATATCTCCAGAACCTTCAAGTGCGTTGGCGGTGAATCCAACGTATACTGGACCTTTAGGATGGCTATTAGCCTCATTAAACGCTCGCCTGATAGCACCTGGAATTTGATCTGGGTGAGTTAATTGGACAGACCATTTTGTCACAGGACGAACTAATTCTGCCAAGTCAGTTAACCCCTCAGTAGTCTTACGGATGTCATAATTAGCTGAAGTCACTACCATAGGAGTACCGGTATTATATGCATCTAGCATCAAAGCAATCCCGTTCGCCAATCCACTGTCTACATGCAAGCTAACGAATGATGCTTTGCCAGTAGCCCGAGCATAGGATTCTCCCATGCCAACGGCTACACTTTCTTGTAAAGTGAGAATATATCTCAACTCCGGATAATCACCCAACATATCTATGATTGGACCTTCACTAGTACCTGGGTTACCAAAGATGAATTCGACACCCTCAGCTTTTAACATCTCTAAAAGTGCCTGTTTCCCGGTCATTAATTGAGTCAATTGATACCCCCTAAATCAAGTTATACGATTTACATCAAGTTTCATATTCACGATATTATGGAGCAAAATTATAGGTTACACGATAGCTATATGACTGTATAGTAAAAATTCAGGCCCAGCCACTTCTTCCTCTTAAGCAAATAAAGTTCGGCTGCGGATAAGCCCGATGCTACATTCCATACCAGTCGTTGGTCAATCGGATAATAAATAACAGGAACTCTCATGAGAGGTTTGACATGAAAGCGGCAGTATTAAGACAAGTTGATATACCCCTCGAGATTGAAGAAGTCGATGTTGATAATCCAGGCCCCAGGGAAGTTCTGATCCAGACCGGAGCAAGTGGCGTATGTCATAGCGATCTCCATTTCGTCGAGGGAAAGTATTCAATTTCCATGCCAGCCATACTAGGCCATGAAGCCGCAGGCTCAGTTCTCAAAGTAGGCGATCAAGTTACATATGTGCACCCTGGTGATACCGTTATAACGTGCCTATCCGTATTCTGTGGACACTGTGAATTTTGCTTGAGAGGACAACCCGTACTCTGTACTCGAACAGACGTAGTTCGCCACAGAGAAGAGCCTCCTCGGTTGAGTCAAAAGTCTATTCCTATCACGCAATTCGCCCAACTAGGATCCTATGCGGAAGAGATGTTAGTCCATGAAAATGCTCTCGTGAAAGTCCGTGATGATGTGCCCTTTGACCGATTGGCACTAATCGGATGCGGGGCAACTACAGGTTTGGGAGCAGCTTTAAACACAGCTAAAATTGAACCAGGGTCAACTGTAGCAGTATTGGGATGCGGAGGAGTGGGGTTAAATTGTATTCAAGGTGCCGCGTTAGGAGGAGCATTACGTATAATAGCAGTCGACACGATCGAAACAAAACTAGCCATGGCCCAAGATTTTGGGGCGACCGATGTAATTGATGCCTCCGGCGGAGATGTTGTACAGAAGATACTGAACCTTACGGACGGCGGAGTTGATTACTCATTCGAAGCAATCGGCCTCAAAGAGACAGCCGAACAATGCTATGAAATGCTGCGTCCGGGAGGAACAGCCACTATCATAGGAATGATACCAGAAGGGACTATGATAGAGATCGACGCCGGAAATTTTCTAAGGCGCGAGCGACGGATACAAGGAAGCAGTATGGGATCTAACAGATTTAGAACTGACATGCCCAAATACATAGAATTTTACTTGCAAGGGCGTCTTAAGCTTGATGAACTAGTATCACAGCACGTAAAACTCTCACAAATAAACGAAGCTTTTCGAGATATGAAAGATGGAAACGTTGCTAGAAGCGTTATTACATTTGACTAACCTATTTGAAGTACGCCTCATGTTAATTAAAGGTAGATACACTATAAATTAATTGTCGGGCACATATACTAAGCGATGGGGGTAAAATGCCCCCTGATACCTGCATTTCTATGTGGAAACGCCCAATCAGGGATGCTATGGAATCGGTAGAGAATCAATTTAAAAGCCAGCTAGACGAGGCCGCTCACGATATAACGAATGCGGGCTATATTGTTGCTTTAGCAGGAGCTGGATTATCTGTAGAATCCGGGATCCCTCCCTATCGGGGACCAGGAGGGTTATGGACTAAATATGGGGAACCCTCATTACTCTCTTTTAATGAATTTAAAGAAAACCCCAAGGCCTGGTGGGAAAATCGACTGCTGTCTGAAACAGAAAATGGCCACCCTATTAGAGAGATGAAATTAGCATTGGATAGAGCCATACCAAACCCTGGCCATTATTCATTAAAAGCACTAGAAGATCTCCATTTACTTAAATCCACTATCACCCAAAACGTAGACAACCTCCAAACTATGGCAGGCAGCAAATCGACCCTAGAGATACATGGCAACCGAACTTTATTAAGGTGTTTAGGTTGTGGTGCCAGACAAAAGCGAGCTGAGATCAGTTTTGAAACCCTTCCCCCGATTTGCAAATACTGTAACGGGATCATCAAAATGGATACAGTCATGTTCGGTGAACCTATACCCAAATATACTTTAGAGCAATGTATGGACGCTGTTGATAACTGCGATTGCATGTTATTAATCGGTACGTCTGGAACGGTTAACCCGGCAGCCCAATTACCCATGAGAGCCCATAAACGAGGGGCTCTGTTGATAGAAATAAACCCAGAAAAAACCCCATTTAGTCCAATATGCCATTCGGTATTCACAGGTAAATCAGGATTTATTCTACCATTGCTCGTGGATCACATCAGAAGCATATTAAGACCAAACAAAACTTGAGATATAACTATTTGTGAGGGTTATCTGTTAATCTCCGACCTCACTCCAGGAATTATGAATCAGTAAAAAAACCCATGGAACCTATCGAAGGGAGACCAGGTATATGCCCCCTGTAGGTGTAGCGGCATTCCCGAATGAGAATACCGATCCTCTACGAGAATGGGCCGAACGGTCGTATAACGGACACTATTGGACCGATATGCCCCAATGGGCATATCGCAGCATTGGAATAATCAGATAAATTGGTTCGTGACATAAGGGATTTCTTTAGATCATTCCGGTGAAATTAAACTGGCTTTGTAATTTAGTAGACCTACAGGTTGTATGGTCTATAGCTTCTCGATCCTCGATTTGCTTCCAGTGCCAACCCGATTTTTAACAGGTTTACTTCATCAAAATGTCTACCTACCAATTGAACTCCGATAGGTAAGCCATCCCCTGTCCATCCGAATGGAACAGATAATGCGGGCGATCCCGTGAGATCAAATGGAATCGTACAATTTAGGGCATGCCTACCCAATACATGTTGATCCCCTACATCTAGCCCCCGAGAATTGTGGGGATGCGCAGCCACAGGCCCGGTAGGACATAGTAAGCAATCAAAGGCTTTGAAATATCGCACCACCTGTTGACGAAACCCTTCCAATTCATTCAAAGCATCTAGATATTCATTGAGGCTGATAGCAGGTTGTCGAATTCTCCGTTCCATTGTTGGGGAAAGCTCGCCATGTTTACCCTCTATTAAAGGCGCTAAATAATGTCCTCCCTCAACGCCAAAAATAGCCGATGATATCTGCTCCGGTGAAAACTCTGCCCAAGAAGATAAAGATACCTCTTCTACTTCAGCCCCAATATCCTGTAAAACTCTTGCGGCCTCTGACACGGCGGCCTGTATCTCTCTATCAATCGGGCCGAAAGGCCCTTCAGAACACCAACCTACTTTCAAACCAACCGGATCTAAACGCAAGTCTGTCCCATAGTCTAGCGGATAAGGGATGGCATAAGAATCCAACCCATCTGGACCAGCCATCAGATTGAACGATAAAGCAATATCTCTAACGGTCGTGGCCAACGGGCCGACATGCATAAACCGAAGGAGGGTTTCCGGCCAGTGACCTGTCAAAGGAATGCGTCCATGAGTCGCCTTGAGACCGACGATACCACAATAATTGGCGGGCTCTCTGACTGACCCTCCAACGTCGCTTCCAATACCCAAAGGTGACATCCCAGAAACAATAGCCGCAGCTTCTCCGCCACTTGATCCACCAGGAGTTCGGTCGAGATTCCAGGGATTGTTAGTTCTACCGTAAACAAGGTTATCTGTTTCCCACCACAACGCGAATTCCGGCATGTTCGATTTCCCAATCAGGATTCCCCCCGCAGCCGTGATCCGTTCAACTACAGTTGCGTCGTGATCCGGAACGCGATCAGCAAATAACATAGATCCACGAGTAGTAAGCACACCTTTAGTATCTATACAATCTTTTACGGTAAAAGGAACCCCATGTAACGGACCCCAAATTTCTCCGCGCTCAAGAGATTCATCGGCTTCGCGCGCCTTTTGGCTAATATCCTTTGGGAATGCAACAAGAGCATTGAGAATCGGGTTAACTTCCTCGATACGGTCTAAAAAAGCCTGGACTACCTCTTGAGACGAAAAGGTTTTGGCCCTAATGGCTTCACTGATTCCGGTAGCATCTAAATAGCAGATCTCTTCCTTCACGGTTCCCCCTATACGTTTATCGTTGGTTAACTGCCGGAATCCCAGGATTGGGTGGTTGGCTAAAGGTATCGTCTGATTTTCTCTGCAATATC
>CAJXEF010000087.1 GCA_913052545.1 uncultured Chloroflexota bacterium | reverse complement strand
TCCCATTCAGGGTCGCCTTTGTGGGCTATCATATCTATTATTTCTTGTTTACCTCCAACTGCTCCTCCTGGAAGTGCGCCTGCTACTATCTTGGCCATGGTAGTCAGGTCGGGCTCAACGTTGTAAAGGGATTGAGCACCGCCGGGGGATGCCCGGAATCCAGTCACTACTTCGTCAAAAATCAGTACTATCCCATTTTGGCTGGTCAATTCACGAAGACCCTTTAAGTACACAGCTGAATTGATTGGTAGTTGCCCATAGTGAGCTCCGGTTGGTTCTAGGATTAATCCGGCTATATCGGTTTCTGTTTGCACGAGGCGTTCAATTGCCTTAAGGTCGCCGGACGGGACCACAACCATGTTTTCCAGGCTTTCTTTAGGTATCCCCGGAGAAGATTGATCCGAGCCCGCCATAGCATAGTCATGCCATCCGTGAAAATGGTCCTTTAATTTGATGATTTTGTTTTTCCCGGTATAGGCACGGGCCAATCTCATGGCCATCAAGGTTGCCTCGGTTCCAGAACTATGGAATCTTATTCTCTCTATCGAAGGAATTAGTGCCTTGATAGAACGGGCCCATCTCAATTCTTCCTCCGTAGAGGCTCCGAGATGAGTTCCTCGGTTTATTTGGTTAGTGACTGCATTTATGATAGCGGGGTGCGAATGGCCTAAAAGGAGAGCACCGTGTCCTGATACGTAATCTATAAATTGGTTGTTATCTACGTCCCATTTGTATGGGCCCGAGCCATGGGTCATATAAATGGGGAAGGGCTGAGCATATCTATTATCATGGGTTACACCGCTGGGGAATGTATTTAACGCTTCGGTGTACCTTTGGGCTGATCCTGGATGTTTGGAGATATAGTCCTCTAAGATAGTGGGCATGAGTTCTCCTATCACACTATGATTAATTGATAATTATTTGAGTTGTGTCCCTATTTTGTCACTGTCGTTCACGGTTTATTTAAACTTGCCGGCTGAGGCGATAACCTCGAATCAGCAAAACCGACCTTGGTTATTTGGCATATATGGTTGTTCTGTATCTAGTGCGAAATAGCTATGATCAGATATGATTTGTTGGTTGACAGGCAGTCTTTTTTATATTACATTTCTACATTATAATAAGTTCAAGAAGCGCTATTTATTCTCGGAGTTGTTCGTAGGATCATATTGCGTATCCGTGAACTTTTCAAGCAATTGGGGCTGGCATCAAAATTTTTTTCTTAAGGAGGACCATATGCCGGGACAAGACATTGCTTTAATGGCTCATCTGCTGCGGCGAGCGGGTTTCGGTGCTAGTAGATCCGAAATAGAATCAAAGGCCTCTGAAGGGTATGAAACAACGGTTGAAGACATGCTTAATCCGTCAGGCCAACCAATAATCGACGAAGACCTGATGCTCCGCTATCACCCTACTTACAATCACGCAGGTGCTATCGAGATTAACACTCAAAACTGGGTATATCGAATGATTAATAGTCCACGTCAACTGCAAGAAAAGATGTCCCTTTTCTGGCACATGATTTTCTGCGCAGGCCATAGCAAGATTGACAGTGGAGAAGAAATGGGTCGGATGATCTCCATGTTCCGTGACAATGGCATGGGTAACTTCCGAGAGTTGCTTTATAAACTTTCAACTAACCCAGGTATGATGTATTACTTGGATAATTCTGAAAGTCATAAGGCTAACTTGAACGAAAACTACGGACGCGAACTGTTGGAGTTGTTCTCATTGGGAGTTGGTAAAGATGACACATTTAACTATTCTGAAGATGATGTAAAAGCATGCGCGCATGCTTTTACAGGATGGAACGTAGCTCCAGCTTACCCTCCGTTCCCATACGGTCGTAGCCCTTGGGAGTTCAGATTTGATCCTACCGATCATGATGATGGGGAGAAGACTTTTCTGGGTGAGACTGGTCGCTGGAACGGTGATGACATTATAGACATTATCTGTAAGCAGCCTAGTACAGCCCGGTTTATTTCGAGGCACCTGTATAACTTCTTCGTAGCAGACGAGGTGCCGGTTCCGTCATGGCGCCAGACTCCTCCTAAAGATGGAGATCTAATAACCGAGATGGAGAGGGTTTATTTTGATTCCGGTTACGACATAACCGAAATGCTACGGACCCTTTTCAATTCAGAGAGTTTCAAAACGGCTCGGTTTGCCAAGGTAAAGAATCCTGCCGAAATGGTAGTGGGTACCATGCGTTTAGTCGGGGAACATCGAGACGAAATTAAACCTGGGTTATTCGAGATCTCCCAAGAGCCGAAATATATGGGAATGGACCTGATGAATCCTCCAACAGTGGAAGGCTGGCATACCGGTCACGAATGGATTGACAGCGGGACATTGGTTGAGAGGATAAATTTTGCTGCTGATTATCTTGGTAAGACCAGCTTATCAGGTGTTCAGACCATGATAATCAATCTCATGGGACAGGCCTCAAGCTTGACCCCAGAAGAGTTTGTAAATGGTTGTATTGATCAGGTTGGCTGTCTGAACATCACTGAAGATACCAAGCAGGAATTGTTGACTCATGCGAATCGTGATGGGAATCTTACTCATGCTAACGATGCTGAAAAAGGCGAATTTGCAAGAAGAAGCGGTGAGATGTTCCAGATGCTTGCGGCAACCTCGGAATATCAATTCGGTTAATCTCTGAATCATTAAATACGTTAAGATAAACGGAGGCTAAATTTATGGTATCTACCAATAAGGAAAACATCCTGGCCGTTCTGTCCCTCTCAGGGGGTAATGATGGGCTGAACACGGTAATACCGTTCAATGAGGGCTTGTACAGGGATTACCGGCCGACATTGGGCATCCCTGAAAATCAGATCATCCCTCTAAATGATCAAATAGGCTTGCATCCCACTATGGCTCCTCTCAAGAGGTTCTGGGATGAAGGTAAATTAGCTATTTTCCTAGGGATTGGATATCCAAATCCTAGTTATTCGCACTTCCGATCAATGGATATCTGGCACACATGTGAGCCAGATACGGTTGGTGTGGAAGGTTGGTTGGGTCAAGTTATTAAAGAAATCGACCCTACCTCAGAAAACGTCTTGACCGGCGTGAATTTTGGAAGAGGATTGCCCAGGGCATTAGCTAAGGAAGGAGTGCCAGTAGCGTCAGTAGGGGATCTAGAGACATACGGACTGTTGACTGGTATTGACGGGGATGCACAACGATCACAAGCGCTTGATGTCTTTGGTCGCATGTACGGCCCGACAATTGGGTCTGGCTATACTATGGATTACATACGACGAACCGGGACCGACGCTCTTAAAGGTGCCGATATTCTGGCAACAGCTCCGGATAAGTATTCTTCGACAGTAGAATATTCTGCTACGGCAATTGGGCAGTATATGAAAAATATTGCCCAGACTCATCTCGCAGAGTTTGGCACACGAGTTCTGTTTACGACTTCCCCATATAATGGTTTCGATACTCACGCCAACCAGGCATCTGATCATGCCAGGTTGTGGACCGATGTTTCTAGAACAGTCGAAAACTTTATAGATGACCTTAGAGAGCATCAAGCTAGCGATAACGTTATGTTGTTCATGCACTCTGAGTTCGGGCGCCGTATTGCTGATAATGGTTCGGGTACAGACCACGGTGCTGGTAGCGTTGCCTTCATGGTCGGAGAGCATGTAAAGGGCGGTATCTACGGAGATTACCCCTCCTTGGAAATAGGTGAACAGGAAGAAGGCGGGAATTTGAAATCCTCAATGGACTTCCGTTCCGTATACACGACTATAGTAGAAGATTGGATGCATCTAGATGCGAAACAAATAGTCGGCGGTTCCTACGAAAAGATTCCTTTTTTGTAGGCAACGGCTAGGATTTGGATTAGCGCTAGCTCCGGGTGGATTATCAAGGCTGGTTCAGTATTTGATAACTTTGAGGTAAGTAGAATGAGCACACATTTTTTTGGTCTCAAGGATTGGACTTATTCTTACAGTCATTCAGTTGGCAGGAACGAGTTCGCCGGTACCGGGTTTCGAAACCCGGTAGCGATGGCTATAGACTCTGATGACGTGGTCTATGTCCTGAATCGTTCATATGAAAACCGTACCGATGGAGTCCGGGTGACTGTTTGTACAGTGGACGAGGAATATATCACGGCCTTTGGCGAGCATGGTGAGGGCGACGGTCAGTTCACCTGGCCGACCGCAATAGTAGTAGACGATAAACAGAATGTTTACATAGCAGACGAGTGGCTGAATAGAATTAGCGTTTTCAACACTGACGGGGAATACCGGAGTAAATGGGGTATTACTGGTTCTGGTGATGGTGAACTGGATAAGCCTGCCGGAATGACTATCGCCCCAGATGGTAATCTTCTGATAGTTGACAGCGGTAATCATAGGGTACAGAAATTTACGCTAGATGGTAAGTATATCAGCCAATTTGGTAGCTTTGGAGACGGGCCGGGCCAATTCAATTTGCCTTGGGGTATTGGATTGGATAAAGAAGGCATGATATACGTCGCTGATTGGCGTAACGATAGGATACAGCAGTTTAATGCGGACGGAGAATGGCAGGCTAGCTTTGGTCAATCCGGGAACGGAGTTGGGCAATTTAACCGACCAAGTGATGTTACGGTTGATGAGCACGGCTTGATTTATGTGGCGGACCGTCAGAATGACCGAGTTCAGGTACTCGCCCCGGATGGACGGTTTGTGCACGCTATCTACGGTGATAATCAATTATCTACATGGGGTAAGGAAAAATTGCAATCTAATCCCGACATGGTAAGGCAGCGCGCGATAGCAGTAGCAACCGATAAATCAGGTTTCGAGAAAGCGTTCGCGAATCCTTGTGCTGTTAGTATTGATGGAAAAGGTAGGGTTTGTATACTAGATCATACACGTGGGAGAATTCAAGTCTACGAAAAATCTAAGGATCCCGTTCTCGTTTAAGTTCGTAGTTGTTTTGATGTAGAAACACCGAGAGGATATTAGTCCTCTCGGTGTTTTGTGTTTTGATGGTTGTTCAGAACTTGATAGAAGGATAAATCATAGTAAGGCTATATTTATGCTGGGCCCTCAGGCATTCCAGTATCGATCCAGGTTATAATTTCATCGACTTCAGTGCGAGGTAAGAAGGGCCCCTTCAAAGGCATTTTTCCGTAAGTGCCAACCGCCCGGGCAAGGGATTTAACTAGCCAGGTGTCTTTACCAGCTACACCCGGTTCTATAGACCGGTACCCTGATAACACCGAATCCTTTAATTCTTGCGATGTTTCCCAATAATACTCATGGATGCCAGGATAGCCTTCCCTACCCCATCTTTCTTCCCATTTGTGCATAACATCATCCAGGATTTGCTTGACCCTTGGCCAATATACTGGCGAGTAATCTGGTTCGGTGCTCATGTAGTTTCCCCCTCAGGATATCTTATTAGACGGGATGTTCATTTACGGATGCTTGTTTCAGGAGCTCTAAGGCGTGTGGTAATACTGGCTGAACGACAGCTAATGTTTCGCTGACGCCTTTTGGGCTGCCGGGTAGCGTGATGATAAGGGTGTTATCTCTGATTCCACATACTGACCTGCTCAGCATGGCCATAGGTGTGATTTCTAACGACTTTGCTCGCATGGCTTCTGCTAACCCTGGGACTTCCTTGTCAATTACAGATAGGCAAGCTTCCGGAGTGACATCCTGTTGGCCTAATCCGGTGCCTCCTGTGCTTACAATCAAGTCAACTGTAGGATCGGCTGACCAATCGATCATCTGTTTAGCTATGGTGTCCTGAATATCTGGGACTATCAAATAGTGGATGGTTTGGTATTCAGGCTCTGACAGAATCTTTTGAATGGCTTTTCCGCTGGTGTCTTCTCGCTGGCCCTGATATCCAGACGTGCTGACTGTTAAGATGGCTATCCCAAACATAACTCCTCCTAGGTAAATAATACCATAGACAATCATTTATGAAATTGGGTGGAACTAGGTACGATTGACAATGGAAAGCCGGCCATTTATAGTCACCGGGCCGACCGGGCTAGGCTCCAAGATACTAGAGACCATGTGATGTGCTTCGATATTGGGTAAACTAGCCTGTTACAAACCTTGCTGATGACTGTATTTCTGGTTTTTATCAGGATTATTGATTTGTTCGTATAAAGCAGGACGAATATCACGAGAGTATGGCGAGTTCGGGTAGCTTGCAGAAATTAATTCCTTGAGGATCTGGAATGGCATCTGATTTTAATTGCGTATTTTGTCGCATCGTAGCCGGGAATGAGCCGGCTAGGATAAGGTATGTGGATGAAGAGATAATTGCAATCGTCAATAAACTTACCTGGGTACCAGTGATGTTACTAGTTATGCCGAAGAAACATATGACCCAATTGGAAGTATGGGGTGAAGGTATATTGAACCGCATGGGGAAAATCGCTACGGATCTGGGTTGTATGTATTCTCCTAATGGATTTCGGATATTGTCTAACTTTGGGCACGATGGACTACAAAGCCAAAGCCATGGGCATATCCACGTCATAGGTGGGAGATTTTTAGGAGAATATGCTTAGCCGATACTTCCTGATCTGCAAATGATCACACCTGTTTTGAACCATTATTCAAATTCGGAAGGGGGCAGAATTGGCAGAAACAATTCTTTACGAGAAACGAGAAAACATTGTAGTAATAACGTTAAATCGACCAGATGCTTTGAATTCTATAAATCGTCAGTTACGAAGTGAGCTGTCAGATGCTATTACCCAATTTGATGGAGAAGATGATTCATATGTGGGGATTATTACCGGTGCGGGGAGAGCTTTCTGCGCCGGAAGGGATTTAAAAGAACGAGCGTCTGATAATGCCGCAGGGGTACAGGCTCGAGCTAAAGACTCGATGTACGAGGATAGGCCTTACATGTGGCCCCAGACCTGGAAGCCGTTAATAGCAGCCGTTAACGGCTTCGCTTTAGCGGGAGGTTGGTCTATAGCTCAAATGTGTGATTTGAGGTTAGCTTCTGATGATGCCAAGTTGGGGATAACCGAGACCAAATGGAGTTTGTTGCCTCCGTTTGGAACCATATTGTCGAAAATGATTCCCTTATCCGCAGTATTAGAATTATGTATGACTGCGCAGCCCGTGAGTGCACAGCGTGCTTACGATATGGGATTCCTGAATAAAGTAGTGCCTGGCGAACAACTAATGGAGGAAGCAATGGGTATGGCTGAGCAAATAGCCGAAAATGCGCCATTAGCTGTTCAATATTTCAAAGAGTTGGCGTACCGTAGCTTGAATATGTCTACTCAAGATATTTCATCTCTTACTTATCACATGTATGATCAGCTCTTGACTACGGAAGATTCCAAAGAAGGTCCATTGGCTTTCGCGGAAAAAAGGAAACCTAACTGGAAGGCAAGATGACAATAAACCCTTGTGGGGGGCAAATAACCTTTTGGAGTATTTTATGACCACCAAAATAAAACCTGAGAGCAAAAATATTAATCTGGAAAATGGCATGCAGCTGCATTACTTGGATTGGGGTAATCATGGTGCCCCAAATGTTTTGCTTCTTCACGGTCTCCGAGGGCATGCTCATTCCTGGGATGATGTTTCTCTAGCTCTATGCTCGGAATACAGAATTCTAGCTTTAGATCAGAGAGGTAGAGGGGAAAGTGACTGGGCTCCGGGAGGTGATTATTCTGGAGACGCTTTTGTGGAGGACATCCTGGGGTTTAGTAAGTCATTAGATCTTGACGGGTTTACTTTGGTTGGTCATTCAATGGGAGGGCGTAATAGCCTTGCATTCGCTGGTAGACATTCTGAAAAGCTGGTAAGGCTTTGTATAGTGGATATCGGTCCTACTGTGGATCCCCGAGGAGGACAAAGAATCACTCAAGAGTTGATTGATGTACCTGAAACCTTTGATGACTTTGAATCTGTAGTGACTTACATGTCTGGAGGGAATAGATTCGCATCGGATGCTGTCTTGAGACGCAGGTTGCAATATGCGACTCGAGAGTTAGACGGCGGTAAAATAGGATGGAGATATGATCTAGCAATTCGAGAACAACGTCGTAACAATACAGCGGCACCGTCAGAAGACTTATGGCCTTTACTTCCTAATATCCTTTGCCCTACTTTGGTTATCAGAGGATTGGAGACTGACCTGCTGCCGCGTGAAGTGGCAGATCGGATGGTGGCAACTATCCCCACTGCCCGAGTTTCGGAGGTAAATAAGGCAGGTCACATGGTGTTTGAAGATAATCCT
This sequence comes from uncultured Chloroflexota bacterium, assembly GCA_913052545.1. The sequence goes on along the minus strand of CAJXEF010000087.1, from coordinate 1,206 downwards.
GATGAATTTATTCCAATATTAAAAGATTGGTTAGCCGCCTAATAAGCATAAAGGAGGGTAGATCTATGAAAGTATCCTTTTTTCATTTAATGCCTTATCAAGGGTTACCTTCCGATTTTGAAACGCGATTTCGGAGTGCCTGGGTAGATCTACCAAACGAAAACTTTGATCCGGAAATTTGCCAGCAGTACTATGATGATTATTTAGAGGAGCTCGAATTTGCTGATCACATGGGATTCGATGGTGTTTGCGTAAATGAGCACCATAGCAATGCTTATGGTCTGATGCCGTCTCCTAACCTGATTGCTTCCATACTGTCAAGGTCTACTAATAATGGAGCTTTAATTGTATTAGGGAATAGTTTGGCTCTTTATCAACCTCCAATTAGGGTGGCAGAAGAAATGGCCATGCTTGATATTATGAGTCGTGGCAGACTGGTGGCAGGATTCCCTGTTGGCACTTCGATGGATACGACTTTTTCATACGGGCAAGTTCCTATAACTCTTAGGGAACGACATACAGAAGCTCACGATCTGATAATGCGCGCATGGAGTGAACGACAACCGTTCGCATTTAATGGTAAGTACAATAAACTTAGATACGTTAATATTTGGCCTAGACCTCTTCAGCAACCCCATCCACCCGTATGGATTCCTGGTGGCGGCAGTGTGGAGACGTGGGACTGGGTCTTGGACAGGAATTATGTTTATTGCTATTTGAGTTATTATGGCTACCTAAGAGGCTCTGGTATAGTGAAGGCTTATTGGGAGAGAGTCGCGGAGCGGCAGATCGATGATAATCCTAATCGTTTAGGTTTCTTACAACTAGTATGCGTTTCTGAAACTGATGAATCTGCTCAAGCAGAGTATGAAGACCATGTGAAATATTTTTATCAGAAAATGCTTCGGATCCATCCCCCGTTTGCCGAATCACCAGGTTATAGGTCTATTGACTCCATACGCAGGTCACTCCGTCCGCAAATAGGAGATGAAGCCCAAAAAGCGGCTGGAGAATTAGGGTGGAAAGAGTTTGTCGAACAAGGACATGTTATTGCTGGAAGCCCAGCTACAGTAAGAGATCGTCTCACTGAGGCGGTTAAGATGCTTAGAGTGGGGCACCTGATGTGTTTGCTCCATATTGGTACCATGCCGAAAGATCTAACTCGCAAGAATACTGAACTATTCGCGAAAGAGGTTTTACCAGCTC
>CAJXEF010000086.1 GCA_913052545.1 uncultured Chloroflexota bacterium | reverse complement strand
ATAGCGCTCAGGAATTTTATCATAAAATTTAAAACTACCTTCTTCATTGTTTTCGGACGCATTAATCCAAGCTATTAAAATATTGCCTAAAAAATCTTCAAAAAATAAATTAATGCGGCAAACTTGGTATCGATGCAGTAGAGTTCCGATTGATAAATGGTTCAGAAGAAGGTACACGGCGAGTCGATGGCCCGATTTTCCCAAAGGTAGGGAATATAGAATGCTTGGAGGCCGCTAAAGATACGGATCACTATAAGTCTGATCTTACAGGTCCCAATCAGGGAAGAGGTCTCGCCTCAGGGTTCTGGTTTAATATTGGATTGCAATCTAGTTGTAGTATAAGTGTAAATGCTGATGGAACTATTACTTTAGTTGAGGGTTCCACGGATATTGGAGGTACCAGAACTTCGATTGCTATGCAGGCTGCAGAAGTATTGGGGATTCCTGCGGAAGATGTTCACCCCAGCGTTGGTGATACTGACTCAGTTGGGTATACGTTTTTAACCGGAGGCAGCAGGACTACCTTTGCTACAGGTTGGGCTAGTTACGAGGCTGCCCAGGAAATAAAAAGAAAGATGATTGATCGAGCAGCGAAAATCTGGGAAGTCGAGGCAGATGATGTGGATTTCGATGACGGTTCATTTTCGCATAAATCCGATACGGATCTGAAAATGACGTTTAAAGAATTATGTTCACGCCTAAACAGTACCGGGGGACCTATATCTAGTCAGGTTAGTGTTGACCCAAGAGGAGCTGGGGGAGCTTTCAGCACCCACATAGTTGATGTTGAAGTAGATCCTGAAACCGGTAAAGTAGATATATTGCGTTATACGGCTATCCAAGATGCAGGGAAAGCGATACATCCCAGTTACGTAGAGGGACAGATACAAGGGGGTGTTGTTCAGGGAATTGGTTGGGCACTTAATGAAGAATATTTCTTCAACGAAGAGGGTGGTATGGTTAATTCTAGTTTCTTAGACTATAGGATGCCTACCAGTTTGGATCTACCAATGATCGATACTGTCATAGTAGAAGTGGCCAATCCAGGTCACCCTTATGGTGTTCGGGGAGTTGGGGAAGTACCTATCGTACCTCCAATGGCCGCGATTGCTAATGCGATTCATGACGCCATTGGTACTAGGATGGAAGAACTACCCATGTCGCCAGGAGCTGTTCTAAAGGCTTTGTGGGATCAAAATGGTGAGCCTTCTTACGTAACACAAGTCGCAGATTAAAACGTACCGGATTTATACCTCCCCTCCACTATTTTTGACAGAAATTCTGAGGGGAGTTTTTAATTAATACAATACTGAAAGGAGAAGCCCCATGGCTAGAGTACCGTTTGCGGAAAGATCAAACATGACTTCGGAGGGACAAGCCGTTTGGGACGACATAGAAAATAGTCGAGGAGGGGTAGCTCGCAATTACGCTGCTTTATTAAACAATCCAGAGGCGGCGAAACATATGGCTGGATTGGGAGGGTATGCCAGATATCAAACACCCTTAAATCCTAGGATAAAAGCCCTGGCAGTACTTACCGCTGCACGTGAAGCCTGCGGTCATTATGTGTGGACAGTGAACCAGAGAGCGGCTAAGGAAGCCAAGCTTTCTGATAATGTAATCGCTGCTATCAGAGAATACCGCGCGCCAGTTGGATTAGAACAACAAGATGCTATTGTTGTCCAATTCGTATTGGAATTGTTGCGTCAACATCGTATATCGGACGGCACTTTTGATGCATTACAAGATTCTATTGGAAATGAGGGAGTGATAGACATTCTAGTGGTTGTAGGTTATTACCATAGTTTAGCTCATAGTCTCCAGGCTTTGGAGGTAGAACTACCTGACGGTGTAAAGGACGAACTCACGTATTGATGGGGCGAATTCGCCGGATATAAAACTTGGACGCGGCTGTACTCGATATGGGAGTGAGGAGGAAAAGGAGCGGCCGGCCTCAAAAGAGGAGAGTCCCTGAAGGAGCGGCTCAAACCGGTCGCTGAAAGTAGAATTTTAATATGCATGATCTGCTGGGTCAAGTCCTGTATGTTGTTTTAAAATCATCCTTCAGTAGCCAACTTTTTGTTTACTTTGTTTACGAGGAGATTTAATAGAAATGTCAGATTATATTTATCTGGTGCAGATGGATATTCCTACGGAGTTTGAAGCCGAATTCAACAGGATTTACGATACTCAACATGTGCCGAATATAACAAAGGCTCCAGGCGTGAGTGCGTGTACTAGATATAAATTGGAATCCTCCGATGTCGAAGGAGTAGCCCGATATGCGGCGGTTTACGAAATCGATTCCCCTGATATCCCGGAAAGTGATGGCTGGAAACTGGAGTCTGAAAAAGGAGATTGGCCGACTAAAATACGACCGAATACTCTCAACCGTTCCCACCATGTCTTTAAAAAATTAGGATGATATCGTTGATTATCCGGCGGTAACGCAGGTTATAGTCTTTATTACACCCCGAATAGACTGCATTTGGCTAGTTACTAGATCGGCCATTGCAGCCATATCTGAGACTTCAATAGACGCAATTATATCGAACGTGCCCGTAACTACGTCGGCAGTAGTCACCTGGGGCAGAAAACGTAGGGCGTCCGCTACATGATTGGCTCTACCTACCTGTACCTCTATTAATATAAAAGCTTTGGTTGGCATTTCCGATCTCCTAGGATGCTTTTTAGCAATAATATTTGAGTATAAGCCATTGGTATGAGAAGACCTAAAGTGTTCATTGTTAACAAATTAACGCTTTAAAGGATTGCGTGTCAAATATAGTTTTGGACCATGGTTTGATAAAGTAACATAACAAGGTTAGTTGTTGGACTCAATACATGTGTTGAACAATAAAGGCGTTCAATCGGCAAATAATAAATTAGGAATTTACTTAAAGCGTCAAACTGGCTAAAATGCAGTCAAAAGCTTATAGTTTTTTTGGCTTGCCTTTTGAGGTATCGGAAAAAAATATTAAGGGAGACAATCTATGCCAGCCTTAAACCCCAGTGATTTAAGAAACGTTGCGTTACTCTCCCACAGCGGTGCTGGGAAGACTTCTTTGTGTGAGTCATTGTTGTTTAATCTGAAGGCCACCACTCGTATTGGAAGGGTAGAAGATGGGAACACCGTTTCGGACTACGAAGCGGAAGAGATAAAAAGAGCGGCTAGTATACAATCGACGTTAATCGCTTGCTCGGGAGACGATTACAAAGTCAATTTCTTAGATACCCCTGGATACGATGATTTTATAGGAGAAGTAGTTGCTTCTTTGAGGGTGGTAGAAAGTGGGGCAATAGTCGTTGCTGCACAATCGGGAATTGACGTTGGAACTGAGCGTTCTTGGGAGCTATGTAAAGGCCAAGGTCTCCCACGGATGATGTTGATAAATAAAATGGATCGTGAAAACGCCAATTTCACGAACACGGTATCCCAGATCCAGTCTACATTCGGATCCCAGTGTGTACCTTTCCAATGGCCGCTAGGAGAAGCTGAGACATTCCGTGATGTAGTGAGTGTAATATTTCCTCCCGCTGTCATACCAGATGAAATATCTGCCGAATTCGAAATAGCGAGAGAGAGGTTAATCGAGGCAGTTGCGGAATCTGATGATGAGTTGGCCGATAAATATCTAGAAACGGGACAATTAAGTGATTCTGAAGTTTTAGCTGGTGCACGTGCAGCTATTTTAAAGGGCGACTTAGTTCCCATTATTGCGTCTTCTGCTACTCAAAATATCGGTGTAGAACAATTTTTGCAGACAGTTCGTGAATTTATGCCATCTCCAATAGATGGTGAGAAGCCGGTAATGAGCGAGGCTAGCTCAGGTAAAGAGATAGAGTTGGAAGTTGATTCAAAAGAATCGCTAGCTGCTTTCGTATTCAAAACCACAGCAGATCCATTTGTGGGCAAATTATCGGTATTCAGAGTCTATAGAGGAACAATAAACAGTAATTCAGAAATTTGGAACAGTACAAGAAATCAATCTGAGAGAATAGGACAACTTTATCTGCCTAAAGGCAAATCTCAGGAAAACATTAGCGAAATAACAGCAGGTGATATTGGTGCGATTGGAAAACTGGCGTCTACTGTAACCGGAGACTCACTATGCAATCGGGACAACCAGATTTCGTTCCCTACTGTTGAGTTCCCAGTCGGGTATTATAGTGTTGCGGTTAACCCAGCGACTAAAGCCGATCTGGATAAGATGTCTACGGCTCTTGGACGCATAGTAGAAGAGGATCCCACTCTCCGATATTCTAGGGACACCAATACTGGTGAAAGTATCCTAACAGGTCTTGGCGAGGCCCAAATTGATATAGCGCTTGATCGAATCAAGCGGAAATTTGGTGCGGAATTAGTCATTAAACTTCCGCGGGTGGCATATAGGGAGACCATCACTAGAGTTACCCAAACTGAATACAGACATAAAAAACAAAGTGGTGGGCACGGACAATATGGTCATGTGTTGCTTAGGTTGGAGCCTATGGATCGAACCGAAGGGTTTGAATTTGCGTCTGAAATAACAGGCGGGAAAGTGCCAAGGGAATACATACCAGCGGTGGAAAAAGGTGTAGTGAAATCAATGGAAGAGGGGATGCTAGCCGGGTTCCCAGTCGTTGATTTGAAAGCAGTGATATACGATGGGAGTTACCACGATGTAGACTCTTCTGGAATGTCGTTTGAGATTGCCGGTTCACAAGCGCTTAAAAAAGGAATTTCTGAGGCGAGCCCGTGTTTGTTGGAGCCAATCGTCAAACTGACGGTAGATCTACCAGAGACGTACACAGGCGATGTGATCAGCGACCTCAATACTAAAAGAGGGAGAATTCTGGGTATGATCCCCAATGAGAGTTCGACGACCATTGAAGCTGAAATACCGCTGGCAGAAGTACAACGTTATGCCCAGGACTTGAGGTCTCTTAGCCAAGGACGAGGGTCCTACAGTTTAGAATTCGACCATTATGACCAGGTTCCAGCTAGTCTTGAGCCCAAGGTTATAGAAGATGCCAAGCGGGCTAGAGAGGAAGAAAAGGTTTAGAGCCACTCTTAACGTGAATAATTGAAAGAGCACCATTAGGGTGCTCTTTCTCTTTTATCATGATATGGCATATCGCGGAATGTTTGATGAGGTTTAATATCCCCAATCAGGTAGGTACTCGCCGAATACTTGGCGGAGTACCCCCATCATTTCCCCCAACGTTGCATAGGATTTGACAGCTTCTATCAAGGGCGGCATCAAATTAGTGGAGTTCTTAGCCGCTACTTCCAAATCTCGAAGCTTGATAGATACTTCATGATTATCCCTAGTCCTCCTGATACGATTAAGCTCTTTTATGTGCAGTTCTTCGCCTTCGGTGTCAATGCGTAATAATGGCATGTTGATCGGGTCATCGTTAGAGTACTGGTTTACCCCTACTGTAACTCGCTCTTTTCGGTCTTCTTCCAATTGATATATGTATGAAGCTTCTGCTATTTCATTTTGAAGGAATCCTGATCTCAAAGCGGGAATGACACCTCCAATATCATCTATCCTTTGGAAATAATCCCGGGAGAGTTTCTCAATTGTATTGGTAAGAGATTCTAGATAATAACTGCCTCCGAGAGGATCGACTGTATCGGTTACTCCTGATTCATGTGCAATGATCTGTTGAGTTCTCAATGCCAATAATGCGGTTTCGGTTGATGGAAGCGCCCATGCTTCATCCTTAGCATTTGTGTGTAGTGATTGGCACCCTCCTAACACTGCTGCTAAGGCTTGCAATGAAACTCTCATGACATTATTGTCGGGTTGTTGAGCGGTTAAAGCGGCTCCAGAAGTCTGAGCGTGAAACCTAAGCCAGTGAGACCGGGGATTCCTCGCCCCGAAAGTATGTTTCATTTCCTCTGCCCAAATACGTCGTGCAGCCCGGAATTTAGCGATTTCTTCAAAAAAATCGTTATGTACATTAAAGAAGAAACTTAGATGTGGAGCAAAGTCATCAATATTTAGCCCTCTCGCTAGGCAATGCTTTACGTATTCAAATCCATCGGAAAGTGTGAAGGCCAGTTCTTGTACGGCGTTTGAACCAGCTTCCCTAATATGGTAGCCGCTAATACTTATGGGATTCCAGGCCGGTAGCTTGTGGGTCGCGAATTCGATTGTATCCACAACTAATCTCATCGAGGGTTCAGGAGGAAATATATATTCATTCTGGGCAATGTATTCTTTGAGAATATCGTTTTGTAGGGTTCCCCCGATTTGATTTAATGGGACGCCGGTTTTATCGGCAACAGCCAAGTACATAGCCCAAATGATAGCAGCGGGGCTATTTATGGTCATTGACGTAGTGACTTTTCCTAGTGGGATCCCGGAAAATAAGCGTTCCATGTCAGCTAATGTCGAGATGGCTACACCGCATTTTCCAAATTCGCCGAGTGCATTGGTGTCATCAGTATCATATCCGTATAAAGTTGGCATATCGAACGCAATACTTAAACCTGTTTGTCCGCTTTCAAGCAAGAACTTTAATCGTTTGTTTGTCTCTTCTGGGAGCCCAAATCCGGCGAACATGCGCATAGTCCAGAGCCTACTTCGATAGCCGTTTGGGTGGATTCCTCTTAAATATGGAAATTCTCCTGCCATATCCATGTTATTGGCATGATTGGGTAGATTCAGGTGATCCGGTGTGTACAAAGTATCCACGGGGATTTGAGAAAGAGTAGTGTAGGATGGTTTCCTATCAGAAGCGGTTTTTAATTTTTCTCTCCATCTCTCAAAGTTGGTACTTAGATTTTCAGCATTACCTTCAATAGACAAGATGTCCCCCTGCTGATTGCAAATATAAAGTGGTCTTTGACCTAAGATCCGAGCCTGTACCTGGGTTATTGAGACTGGTGGTCCCTGTTAAAGTAAATAGTATCTATTGTATATTCTCAGGTTAATCTTATAAAACGACGTTTTCCGACTTTAATAACATCCCCAGGATTAAGTGTAACTTCGTTCGTGTCTGAGTCGACAGAGTAAGAACTACCTGAACTAGGTATGATTTCTACGGCATTTTGATTGATTAACCGTTTGGCTTCTCCGTTACTGGATACAATTCCCGCGTCCTTTAGCAATAAGTGTATTTGTTGTGTACCATTTAATAAAGGATATTCAGGAATGTCTTGAGGTAGTCCTCGACCTTGTACTACTCGCTCAAAATGATCTTTGGCGTCATTGGCAAGATCGATATTGTGGAAATTAGCCGTGATATGATGTGCCAAACTTTTTTTTATGTCCATAGGATTTATTGACTTGTTCGGGAGGTCTTCCTTTAATTGCTCAATCTGTTCTTGGGGAGTGTCAGTCAGGTATTCTAGATAGGGTATAATTTGGGCGTCTGGAAGAGACATGAGCTTACCGAACATATCTTCGGGCGGTTCTTCCACTCCTATATAATTGTCTAGACTTTTGCTCATCTTCTGTGTTCCGTCTGTCCCTACTAAAATCGGCATCATGAAACACTGTTGTCGATTGTATCCAAGCATTCCCTGGAGTTCTCTTCCGACTAGAAGGTTAAACATCTGATCGGTGCCACCAAACTCGACATCTGACTTTATGGCTACTGAATCGTATGCCTGTAGGAGGGGGTAGAGTAACTCTGTGATCGCTATCGGACGATGTTCTTGAAATCTCTTCGCAAAATCATCTCTTTCTAAAAATTGCGCGACGGTGAATTTACCTGTGAGGCGTATCACGTCCGCTAATGTGAACTCCCCGAACCATTCGCTTTGCCACATCACTTGAGTCTGGTCGCGATCAATGACTTTAAAGAATTGGCGCATGTATGATTCGGCATTGGCAATGACTTCTTCGTGACTTAACATCTGTCGGGTAGTAGATCGGCCACTAGGGTCTCCAATTTGAGCAGTCCAATCTCCAACTATTAAAATTACTTGATGCCCTAATTCTTGTAATTGGCGCAATTTACGAAGACCGACAACATGACCCAAATGAATATCTGGTCGACTCGGATCAAACCCCATTTTTAATCTGAGAGTCTTTCCCGAGTTTAAAAGTTTGACAAACTCCGATTTGGATATGATGTCACTAACTCCACGTTCAGTTATTTGGCTGATTGTTTCGTCACTAAGCAAAGGTTGATCCTCCGCGTTCCTCTAGTATGATCCTAGATTCAGACACATCGTGCGTGATTTGGGTTATCAGATCCGGTAAATTATTAAACGTTTCCTGGTCGCGTATTTTTTCCACGAATTGGATTGTCATTGGTTTGCTATATATATTTTCATCAAAGTCAAATATATGTGTTTCAACTACTCTTTCGGTTAGACCGAAAGTGGGCCTTATACCGATGCTGGTAGCTGATTGGTAAGTCTGATGGTTTACGGTAGCCCATGTCGCGTAAATTCCATCACCTGGTAATAACATGTTATCTGATAGGGATAGGTTGGCGGTTGGGAATCCTAACTCCCGCCCCTGTTTGTTGCCAGTTGTGACAGAGCCTGAAAGACTAAATAACCTACCCAGTTGTTTCGTTACATTTCTTATAGACCCTGCTGTCAAATCTTGACGAATCCTCCTGCTCTTCACCGGAAATCCGTCTACGATAAGGGGGTTGACAGAGCTGACCCAAAATCCAAGTTTGGCTCCCAACGCTTTGAGTACCTTGTAATTTCCTTCCCGGTCTTTGCCTAGGGCGAAATCTGGACCGATAACCAGTCCGGCTATTTTGAGATGATCTGAAAGCGCTTTGGCAAAAATTGCTGCGCTTACGGATGCTAATTCATGATCAAAGGGGATCTGAACAATTAGCTTTATTCCTTGGTTTGAGATTAGTCGGGTTTTTTGTTCTGGAGTAGATAAGCTTTGGATTGTTAAGTCAGAATTAATGACGGTGGCTGGGTGGTTGGTAAACGTCATCACAGCTGGGATATATTCGTTCCCAGCTTTGTTAACTACCTCATCCAATAGGTGACAATGCCCTACGTGCACTCCATCAAAAACTCCTATGGTCAAAACAGTTTCTAGGTCCGGTTGAATCTCGGACAATCTCTGAAGAAAATCCATGTTAAATCCAATTAGAGAAATTAAGTCTGATTTTATTGTATCTTCTAACTTGTCACAGGTCGATTATGATATCTGAACGGTTTTGAACGTAAAGTAACCCATTAAATGGCGATGTGGATATCTCGTCGACAGGTTATTGGAGGGTTATAATATCGTAACAAGTGGTTGACGTAACGTTAGCATCTTATTCTTTTTTTGTACGACTCGTTCAATTTTATACAAGACTCGAGACACAGTTTAGCCATTTAGGGAAAAGTGACCAAAAAGTGACCATTTTTCACTGGAAATTAGTTGACATATCCTTTTATCATGAAACCTAAGCATTCTCTCCGTGTATCTGCCGGTTCTGTTAAAGGACAGCGTTTGATTGGTACGCTTTCTGTTGAGGCCCGACCAACTACAGAACGAGTAAAAGCCGCAATATTTAACATTATCAGCGA
>CAJXEF010000085.1 GCA_913052545.1 uncultured Chloroflexota bacterium | reverse complement strand
CATCCATCTAAGTAACTGTGCGCCGAGTCAAAAAGGTTTTTTACTTGCTCGATTTTCTTCCTTTGTTTTGAGCACTTGCTATAATTTGAGCACAAAATGATGCAGCCGTTATAGCTAACGAAGTTATGACTGATATGATAGCAATTTTCATTGTTATATCGAACCAGAATCCAAGTGGGAAGAGCATTATCAAATAATCGGTTCTGGGATCCAAGATCCAGAGATCGTTGCCAAAGCTCATCTTGTGGAATATAACAAATACTTCGTCAAAACCCATCAAGGACAAAATTCCTAAACTTACCACCGATAGGATAGTCAAACCACAGCCATAAATGATGATTGTTGGTCTTATATAAAAGCGAAATATAGGACCTGAGATACAACTCCACGTAATCATGCATATAACATAGGCACCAGATATTATCATCACAGAGTAAACCAGGTGAATCAGTTTCTTAACATCTCGCATGTGAGTTACTTCTCGGTTATTAAATAGAATGCGTTCCTCACCAAAAATTTCCGTCGTGACACTTAAGGGTTCTTCTAGGGAGTTAAAATATTTCTGGATTTCCCCCCCTACGTTAGTTAGGTCTTCAGAGGATATGCCCGTTTTTAACGAAATATGATATTTATCGAATCCTTTTTGGTATAAGCCTATGTCGTTAATGGCCCAGGTTACAGTACTTGATAGTATTAAGAGGGGAATGCAAATTACGAATGATATGATATGAAATTTCACTATCAAATGTTTTATTAGTACTGTCCTAGATTTTATTGGTGTCAATATTCTGTCCTTGTTCAGAAAACCACGTTAGATTTATAATTTTAATATGTTAGATAAAAATGTTCCTGATGAAGAACTAGGAAAATTTCCTACGTTAATTAAAATTGTTGAAACGCTTCGTTCACCGGGAGGTTGCCCTTGGGATATAGAGCAAACTCATAAGTCCCTCAAGCGTCATTTGATTGAAGAATGCTACGAAGCACTGGAAGCTATTGATAATGAAGATCCAGTAGCACTCAAGGAAGAACTAGGTGACATTTTGGTTCAAATAGCTTTCCATGCCGATATAGCTCGAGAACTTCAGTCGTTCACGATATCTGATTTACTTGTAGAAGTAAATCAGAAATTGATCAGAAGGCATCCACACGTTTTTGGTGATGTTCAACTAGAAGATGCAAAAGAAGTAGAACTCAATTGGGAACAACTTAAGAAGAGAGAACGAGAAGAACAAGGTGTCACTCAATCACCAGTGGATGGAATTCCTAAGAATTTACCAGCTCTAGTCTACTCGCAATTGATGCAGGATCGGACGGCGAAATCAGGATTTGAATGGGAAGATATACGTGGTGTGTTGTCTAAGATCGAAGAGGAATGTAAAGAGTTGACCGAAGCTGTTAACGAGCAAGAAAGTATCCATGAGATGGGTGACTTGCTATTGGTTATGGTGAATTTATGTCGTTGGATGAATATCCAGGCGGAGGATGCTCTACGTCAAGCCAATGCTAGATTTTCTTCACGTTACATTAGAATGGAAGAACTAGCATTGGCCAGTGGAAAGATTTTTTCGAATCTCCCACTGGCAGAGAAGGAAGAATTTTGGCAACAAGCTAAGTTGTTGGAACAGTAGGGTATCGTGGTTATGGCTTAGTATTTGGTCTTTCAATCTCCAGCGAAAACCTTGTATTTGGTAATTATTAATCTTCGAGAAAACTACTATGACGATCACCTAACATGTGTGCTGGGTCTAAATAGTATATTCCTCCAGAGGTTAATTGATTAATTCCATTTGAAAGAATATGCATACTCGATGATTCTCGTCCTAACATGCGAGCAGAAAAAGTCTTTTTAGGCCGCACCCATTTCGGTGTGGGTTTGGCAGCGCCAAGTTCTGCTGCGATTTCTATCGATCGTTGGAAATCTGCCAGCACGTCAACAAGGCCCATTTCATATCCTTTTTGGGCTGTGTACAATTCTCCTGTTGCCAATGTCCGTACTTGGTCTCTGTCTAAATTTCGTCCATCGGCCACTACTTTCACAAAAGTTTCATACATTTCGTTAAGGAGGGATTGAAACTTATTCTTTTCTTCGTCCGTAGGAGATCGCCAGAATCCGCTCATGTCTTTTAGATAGCCCTCTTTGAATACCGATATTTCGACCCCCACTCTATTAAGTAGTTGTTCAATAATGGGACGGATATGTATAACTCCTATTGAGCCAATCAAGGCAGTTGGCAAGGATACTATCTGATTTGCGGCGCAGCCCAGATAATATCCTCCGGATGCTCCCAACCCCCGTATATAGGCTACAACAGGTTTAGATTCGGCAACTCTCTTTATGCTGTGGTACAGCAAGTCTGATCCGGTGGCAGAACCGCCCGGAGAATCGATGTCTAACACCAAGGCGCCGTACCGTTTATTTCTTGCTATACCCTCGAATACCCTTGAATAGGTTGAGTCTTTTATTTTAGTGCCAATGGTCCCATGAATCTCTACTATCGCTACTATTGGCTTCCGGTTTATTAAAAACACTGGACGTCACCTCTGCCTGCCCCTTGGCATCTCTATTATATGGAAATATACCGATGATTATATTCAGAAACCGCCCCGAAATTATACTCAGGACGGTTTCTGTTAGTGTGCGCTAAATGAGGGATATTAGCTTAGTCGTTGGCGGTAGTGGCTAAGCTTTCTGAACCGCGATTTTCAATAAGGTTAGAACTGCATGCCTCTTCATTCAAAAGGCCCCAGCCCAACATCCAATGATAAGTATCAGAGACGATTTGATCAGAATATGGTGTGTTATAAGAATAACGAAGCCTAGGTAGATGAAAATCTTCTGGAGTTATTCCACCGTATTTGTTTGATACTGCAGCAAATCGTGGATCGTCAATTAGATAATGGAGATACTTACGTTTATCAGAATTAATCATGTCGACTGCCTTGATGACCGCTTTGTTTATTGATGAAAATGTCTCTTGGTCCATCGAGTCACTTGCATTTTCTGCTCCCAGATAGTGACCTTCGCAAACTGCCCGACATCCTAGCTTTTCAGCTAATGTAATCCAAGGTTCCATAAGAGCTGCTGCTTCTACTTCGCCGTTTAGCAGTGCTTCGAAACGGTGTTGTGGGGAACCATAATGCACTAATTTAATGTCCTCCCGAGACAGGTATCCTTCAAGTAACCGCAACGCTACGTAATGTGAACCCGCGTGAAATTGAACTGCAACTGGTTTATTGCTCAGAGTACCCGGATAGTAGTGATCGGATTCTGGTCTAACCAATATAGCTTGACTGGCTACCGCTGATCTGAGTGAAATTACCTTAGCTCCTTGATTACTTTCGTAGGCCCGACGGACCTGGCCTTCTTCTCAAGCTCGATATATGGAAACTTTGGCTTCCTCAAAGGCAGTGTGACCTAGTATTGGATTCACTTCATTTGGATTTACTGTATGATCAACTATTCCACTAGTGTTGGCCTGGACAAATTCCATGTCTATACCTTCGGCTTCGAACAAACCGTAATCTTTAGCTACCATCCATGGAAGGCTGAAAACAGCACCGCTAATTTCGCTAACTACTTTTTTCATAGGACTGGCCTCCTTAATTTGCTCGTTTATTTTTTAAAACCTGGTATGACGTGTTTGCCGAACAGCTCTATAGATTTCATAACATGTGCGTGATCAATGGTTTCAGTTGCCATTAGAAATTGTATTTGATCAACACCGGTAGATTCGTGTATTTTAATTGCATCTATACACCTTTGCGGGTCTCCAGCAACTATGACTCCTCTATCTACCAGGGTTTGAGGATCCATCTCCTCCCATATTTTCTGAGCTAAGGCCGTTCCACCTGACAGATCGAATTGGGTGGCTACCCCTTCTGATGTCTCTTTAACGTCTATATAACGTGAAAAATTTTGTACCAAGTGCTCAGGTATACCTCCCCATTGCTGTAAAAGTTTTTGGTACACGTCTGTTTGGTCTTGCACGTAAGGACGACCCGGTCCAAAGAAGTTTTTCAGAGACCGTGAGCATAAATCTTGGGCAGAATTATTATCTTCGCCACAATATCCAAAACAAGAACTTAGCCATTGATCGTTAGCAAATGATCCAACTGGTTTCGATTTTTTGATGGTCTCGCGATAATCTTTGATATGGGGTTCAAGGACTGATGGGGCACTGACTCCAAGAGCCATAACCCCTATTCCTTTTTCTGCAGCAATTTGATATGTCGCTGGTTGTAATGCAGCTACCCATATTGGCGGATGTGGTTTCTGGTACGGTTTCGGCAGAACTTCTCTTGGGGGTACGTTCCAGAATTGTCCTTGCCATTCGAAGGTATCAGACTCCCAAATTTTGGGGATCATTGTTAGGGATTCTTCCCACATGTCCCTCGTGTATCGGGGGTCTATACCCATACCTGTCTGCTCATACGGTGCCGACCGACCAGTTCCGAAGTCAACTCGCCCGTGAGATAGTTGATCAACCATTGCTACCCTTTCAGCTACTCTTACTGGATGGTGATAGGGTAGTATAACTACCCCGAAGCCTAGGCGAATTCTTTTTGTAAGACGACTTAGAGCTCCAAATATAACTTCAGGACAGGGAGAACTCGAAAATGTGGTCAGAAAGTGGTGCTCTACAAACCAAACATAATCGAAGCCCATTTCATCCGCTAGGATACATTGCTCGATAGTTTCTTCTACCACCGCGTGATCATCAAGTGTGGGACGTTGCATCTCGTAGGCTAGTCCAAATTGCATCTTTCGACTCCAATATACATGCGTGATGATTACCGGAAAACGAGGATTATAGGTCAGTTGATCCCGGGGCGATTCCCGGACATTGTATATTGGGCTTACATGCGGCGCAAATAATCTATTTACTTCGGCGGTATTAAAACTATTTCGTGCTGAACTGGAGATGTAGCGTAAGGTCCGTCTTCTGACATGTAGGCGTCGATCTCTGAACGTACTCCAAAGTCAGGTAAATATATCCCCGGTTCTATTGAAAACCCAATCCCGGGAATGATGCTACGATTGTCGTGGGTTTCAAAATCATCTAAATTAACTGCTTCCCCGTGTACTTCGTAACTGATACTGTGACCAAGCCTGTGGGTAAAAAACTTTCCGTATCCTTTCGAATGGATAAAATCTCTAGCTACCTTGTCCGCTTGCCATCCCCGATTTACAGTCCCTTGTTTGAACTCATTTACTAAAAATTCTAATGCGGAATCTCTAGCCTTTATGACCGTTTCAAACACTTCGGAATATTGTCGTGGTATTTCGTAACCTATGTAAGCTACCCAGGTGATGTCGGCATAAACGCTGTGTGCAGAAGATTCTTTAGCCCACAGATCAATTAATACCCAGTCGCCGGATTTGAAGATGCTAGTATTTTCTGCAGTAGGTTCGTAGTGTGGATCTGAACAATGAGAATTTATGGAAACTATTGGTCCATCTGCAGATGTCAATTTTTCTTCCGAGAACCGTTGTCTAATGTATTCTGCTATTGAAAATTCCGACGGAGTATTATTGCTGTTTTGGGAAGACTGCAGTTGTGTGCCAATGAGTCTGAAAGCTTGGTTTACTATGACGCCTAACTTGTATGCGGCGCGTTTGTGTCCTGACAATTGTTCCGCAGACCACCTTTGTGTGGCGAATTGCATTAAATCGGCGGAAGACACTACTTCACTATCCAGAGAACGGACCAACTCTACAGTTCCTGCATCCACTCTCGAGACTCTTGGGAGATCATTGTTAGGCGAATATTCCATCGCAACACTAGATGCACCGTTTAAGATTCTGCGTAGTGACTCCACCATGGTATCTCTACTTTGGTATATGACTAGGTCTAGCTCGGGTTTGTCCGCTGTAACGGTGTCTTGATACGAAAACTTGCCTGCGTCGACATGATGAACCAGTAATTTGGGTTTTCCCTGTCTGGGAATATAGAGAAGTGTGGGCCTCGTTACATGCCCTAGCGGAGGTAGAACCTGTTGAAATATAGGATTAGAATTTCTATAATCATGTATTAACCAGCCGGGTATATCGTTGGCTAACAGGAATTGTTGGGAAGTCTCAAAAATTTGATTGCGGTTCATATCTTAAATCCAATTGAAGAGATTATCGGATAGTTTGTAACATTCCTCCATCTATAACCGTACTACCCCCAGTTAAAAAGCTGGCTCTGTCAGATGCTAAAAAAGCGACCAAATCTCCAATCTCTTCTGGTTTTCCCAAGCGCCCCATAGGGATCCTTTTTAATGATTCTTTCATTACCAATTCGAATTCCTTAGATTCGTTAGAAGCTCGTGATTCAAGTTGGTCAGCAAATTGTTCAGTATCTACTGGACCGAATATTACGTTGTTAACAGTGATGTTGAACGGAGCCAATTCGTTGGCTAAGGATTTGAAGTAACCTATAAGGGCTTGTTGGCTGGAAGATGCCAATGCTAGTCCCTTATCAGATTGCTGGAATGGGCTGGAAAACAAGTTTATGATCCTTCCCCAATGTTGTTGCTTCATATAAGGTATAACTTCTCGACTAAGTCTTATGGCGCTATAGAAGTTTCGTTCAAAGTCTGATGCAATGGATTCATCTTCCAATTCAGAGGCAGGGTCATTAGGGGAGGTTCCGGACTGAGTCACCAAAATATTTATCTGATCAAATCTATTATACGTGTCTCTTACCACTCGCCTTATATCTCTTGCCGTCGAAATGTCAGCGGGAATCGCCAAAACGTGGTGCTGTGAATGAACTCGGGCTAATTCTATTTCAGTTCTTTTGAGAGCTTCGTCGTTTTGAGCACAGATAGTGACGCTTGCTCCTTCATGGGCGAAGCTGAGAGCAATAGCCCTACCTATCCCTCTACTCGACCCACCTACAATAGCGACTCGTTCTCTTAACCCTAAATCCACGGTTGCGGGCTCCTCCCTCTATTTCTTGAGAGTATTAATTAGCCTTATTATTATATCAAGGTTGAAAATCCGTTTAATAGAAATAGATCGTATATTTTAACCTTTCTGATTAGTTATATGACCGATTTTTTGGTTAACTCATCTATTTCCTCATTTGAGTATCCCATCGAATCTAAAATCTCTTTATTGTGTTCGCCTAACAATGGTGGATGTCGGTCAAAGGATCCTGGAGTGACCGAAAATTTAAGTGGTAAACCTGTTTGTTTTATAGATTTAAGTGTTGGGTGAGGAATCTCTACTAGCATCTCTCGATGCAAAATCTGAGGATCATTAAAAACATCCGCCAGATCATTTATGGGTCCAGCAGGTACATTCGCTGCTTGCAAGACATCCACCCAATGTTTCGCAGGTTGGGTTAAGAAGTACTCTTGGAGTAATGGAACTAGAGTACTTCTGTTACGTACTCGGTCACCATTTTGGGCGAAATTCGGATCATCTTTCAGATCCATCTTTCCTATCCCTTCGCAAAACCGATCCCATAGCCGTTCCGATCCCACAGCTACGTTTACATATTTGCCGTCCTGACTCATGAAGGCCTGGTAAGGTACAAGAGTTGGATGCGCTGCCCCTAGACGCTTTGGTGGCTCTTCATTGGCGAAGAAGTAAGCTGCTTGGTATGTCATCCATGCGACTTGGGCATCTAGCATTGATATATCTATGTGTTGGCCATCTCCGCTGTTAGCCCGGTGGTGCAAGGCAGTCATTATTGCGAACGATGCCCACATACCGGCACCGATATCCGACACAGCAATACCTACTTTCTGAGGCTCTCCATCTGGTTCTCCCGTGATGCTCATTAGACCACTGACACCCTGCATAATCTGATCATACGCGGGACGATTTTGATATGGGCCGTCTTGCCCAAACCCTGAAATGGAACAATATATTATTGATGGGTTAATTGCTTTAACGGATTCATAATCTAACCCAAAGCGTTTCATTACTCCTGGGGTAAAATTTTCGACTACTACGTCGGCTTTTTGCACCAATTTCAGGAATATTTGAATGGCTTGCGACTCTTTAAAATTAAGGGTCAGGCTACGTTTATTCCTGTTTATTGAGAGAAAATAAGCGCTTTCTTCGCCTATAAATGGAGGGCCCCAATGGCGCGTGTCATCTCCAGTCTCTGGAATCTCAATTTTTATTACATCGGCGCCGTAATCGCCTAGCATCAATGTACAAAATGGACCCGCTAATGCTCTAGTTAAATCTAATACTTGGATGTCCTGTAGAGCTTTCACTATTCGAAATTCTCCTCGTTCTAAGACCCGCGTAGGTTTTTGAAATGATTGCTTATATTCTGATGATCGGCTTTAGACTGTTTATTATCGCAGGGTACTTAACAGCGGTAAAGGAATGTTATGCCGGTAAGTGGAATTAATCTGGTCTCTGACTTCAATAGCTGATCTAATTTCATCAAACCTTTACTGGGGAAATGAATCTAAAAGATATAAGGTATTCCGAGCTTGTTCGTAATTCTTCAGCCAAGTAGAATGGGGTAATTATCGGAAACGGGTTGTGCTGATTTAAACACGGTCTTTGGAATTTCCATCGACCAATAAAAAAAGAACTGCGGCTTAGATACATGAAACCAAAAATGGATGAGATTATCTACGATGTGTTCTTGGAAGATGACTCGCACTGACTTAGTATCACGTCTGTTTATGGTTCATCTGACGCTGTTGTAAAGAAGGGGGAGTATGGAAAATATAGCGTTTGAAAAGACAACTTTATCAAACGGGCTAGATGTCATATTGCATGAAGATCACTCAATACCTTTGGTAGCCGTGAACGTTTGGTATCACGTAGGTTCTAAAGACGAGGAATTAGGTCGCACCGGATTTGCGCATCTTTTTGAGCATGTGATGTTTGAAGGGTCTAAGCATCACAATAGTAGCCATTTTGAGCCATTACAAAAAGTGGGAGCTAATTTAAATGGATCTACAACATCCGACCGAACTAATTATTGGGAAGATGTGCCATCGAATCATTTGGAGTTAGCATTGTGGTTGGAAGCCGATCGGATGGGATTCCTGATTGATGCTCTAGATCAGCAGAGGTTTGATATACAGAGAGACGTGGTTAAAAATGAACGCCGACAAAGCTATGAGAATCGCCCTTATGGAATGGCTCATTGGCAAATTCAAGAGTCATTGTTCCCTCTTCCTCATCCATATCACTGGATGACCATAGGCTCACAGGAAGACTTGGACGCTGCCAGTTTAGATGACGTCAAGGATTTTTTCCGACGGTTTTATTCTCCGTCTAATGGGAGTCTGGCAATCGCTGGAGATATAGATTCCCAAGCTACTTTAGAGATGGTAGATAAGTATTTTGGTAGTCTACAGCCTGGACCTTCAGTTCCTCGATTTGGTAGATTTGATTCAGGATTGAAAGGTAGAGTAGAGTTAGAAATGAGGGATCGGGTCTCCCTCCCTCGAATGTATATTGCCTGGCCTACTCCACCACACTTGGACTCGGATGACCCTGCTTTAGAGCTTCTTAGAGGAGTACTATCCGATGGCCTAAGTTCTCGTCT
>CAJXEF010000084.1 GCA_913052545.1 uncultured Chloroflexota bacterium | reverse complement strand
AGATTAAGCTCCAACGGAATCTCAATGGTAAGCAAAATGATCGAAGCCCATCTCCGTCCCAGCAGCATGAGACAAGGAACAGAGTACCCAACCAAAAGGGCTGTTTTTCGTTATTTCAGAAGCTTAGGAGATCTGGCAATTGACACTATATATCTGGCTTTAGCCGATTATCTGGCCGCAAAAGGTCCGCATTTAATGCCCGATCAATGGGCAGAACATGCTAGAATAATGACTCATATTCTACATCTAGGCACTCAACAGATCACCACCTCTGCAGTTGAAAAGTTAGTGACAGGACGAGACTTGATGGAGAATTTGAATATAGAGTCAGGGCCAATGATAGGGTATTTGCTAAACATAATCGAAGAAGCTAGAGCAGCCGGTGAAATCAGCAATAAAGAACAAGCTCTAGCCCTTGCATTAAAAGTCAGGTGAAAGCGCTAGTCATAGTACCCGGTGGCATGAACCTCTGAACATGTTAAGGTTCATTTTTAACTAGGTCTTGCCAGGTTTTTAAAAACAGAAGAAGCAGCTAATGTAAAGACAACAGTAAGCTTTACGTTTCTGCTAAGCCAAGGCTAACAAACAGGAGTAATCAATGCGTGGACGGAGTTTCCGAATTTCCCTTTTCATCATATTAATCCTTGTGATTTCCATAGCTTCTCTTGGATTTCAGAACATTGACTTTAAAATACCGGGTGTCCCTCGCCTAGAACGCGGTGGGAACGGACCGTTAGGGCTAAAACTCGGTTTAGACCTGCGGGGAGGGACACATCTGGTGTACCAAGCTGATACGGGTACCACAATTTCTTTCACTTTAGCTAAAGATTCGTCAAAAGAGGCTGTAGAAGAATTATTAAGTACTCTAGACCTACCGAATTATGAATTGATCTCAGAAAACCCTAGTCAATACACGATTGAAACATCACTTATAGAGGATGATACAACTCTTCTTATAGAAGAAAGCCTGCAGGATAATATTTCTTCAATCACCCTCTGGGAGGTGTCCGAGACCCCGCAACCATCTGCAGATCAAATGGAAGGAGTTTTGGACATAATCAACCGAAGAATCAATCTTTATGGAACGGAGGAGCCAATAATCCAACGTTTCGGGGAAGATAGAGTCGTAGTCCAAATACCGGGATCTGGAGGCTCAATAACTAACGTCGAATTTAGTGAACCGACGAGCACTATAGATTTGAAAGACCTCCTTTCAAGACGTGGGTTTCAGGATTATTCAGTCAACAGGTTATCAGATCGAATTTACCGGATTAAAACTAGCTCGTTGAATCAAGCGCAACAAGATGATTTTATTGAAATCTTAGCCACAGGAATCGGAGCCATTAATTCATTCCAGGTGGTCGGCGGAAGTGAAGAGGCCAAATCTCTTATAGGTGAAACAGCTCAGTTAGAATTCAAAGAACGCACTTGCACCGACAACACTTGCGAAACCTTTACTGATGCTGATTTGGCGTTAACCGGGGATAACCTTGACAACGCATTCCCTTCCACTTCACCAAATACAGGAGAATGGACTATAAACGTGCAATTCGATGGGCGGGGTAGCGATACATTCTCAGACCTAACTCAACGTATTGCAGGTGACGCGACCAAGAGAATCGCAATATTCTTGGATAATGAGGAACTGATGGCTCCGGTAGCTCGCGCCTGGATTCCAGACGGAAGAAGTGAAATTAGCGGCAACTTTACCAGAGAAGAGGCCAAGAAACTTTCCATCCAACTGGAATCGGGACGACTCCCTGTTCCTCTACAATTAATACAAGAAAGTGACGTAGATGCATTACTTGGCTCCCAGTCCTTGAAAGCCAGTTTGTTGGCAGGCATGCTAGGTATGGCGCTAGTTATAATCTTTATAATCTGTTATTACCGTATGGCTGGCGTAGTAGCAGCCTTAGCACTAATATTTTATTCACTCCTCGTTCTAGCTATTTTCAAATTAATACCTTTGACACTAACTTTACCCCATATAGGTGGGTTCATCCTATCGATCGGACTAGCTGTAGACGCCAACATCCTAATTTTTGAACGCATGAAAGAAGAAATCCGAATAGGGAGGACAGTGGCCTCTTCTATGGAGGTAGGCTTTAATAGAGCTTGGCCTGCGATCCGAGACGGGAACCTATCTACTTTGATTACATGTGGAGTACTACTTTGGTTTGGAAGCAGATTAGGTGGTGGTTTGATTAATGGATTTAGTTTGTCACTCTTAATAGGAGTGCTAGCTAGTATGTTCACTGCTGTAATAGTCAGCCGTAACCTCTTACAACTATTAGCTTGGATAGGTCTAAGCAAAAGAGCCGGATTGTTCTCTCCAGAGGGGTATAAACAGTCTGACCATGGTCACAACGTAGCTCATACCGGAAGTGGGAGATAAAATGATTAACATCGTAGGCAAACGCGGATGGTACTTTTTGTTCTCTGCACTTGTAATTCTTCCGGCTTTAATATCACTGATACTTCCTCCTGGTGGTTGGTCAACATTAGACTCTGGTCTGAAACCAGGTATAGATTTTACCAGCGGGTCTGTTATGGATATAACTTTTACCGCTAGAGTAAGCCAAACGGAAATTCAAAATCGCATGAAAATGCTCGGACATCCTGAGGCGTTAATTCAAAGCACTGGTCCTAAATCTGTCTTAATCAGGACTAAGCGACTAGCCGAATCTACCGGAGGGACGAGACCAGAGCGCCAATTAATCCAATCTGATTTAGGCAAGCAAATAGCTCCTATTGAGTCGGCTAATTTCGATTCAATAT
Source organism: uncultured Chloroflexota bacterium (assembly GCA_913052545.1). The sequence goes on along the minus strand of CAJXEF010000084.1, from coordinate 6,744 downwards.
CCCCAATTATAGCTAGAGAGACTGTACGCAACACTTTTTTTGCGTTGATAGTAGCCTCCGTCTTTATATTATTCTTTATTTGGTACGCGTTCAGGCGGGCACCAAAAGCTTATCGTTATGGGATTAGCGCGATAATTGCCTTGCTCCATGACACAGTGATCGTCCTTGGAGTGTTTTCAATATTAGGGAGGTTCTTGTCCATAGAAGTAAATACTACATTCATCATAGGGATCCTGACTGTGGCAGGATATAGCGTTAATGACACAATAGTAGTTTTCGACAGAATTCGGGAAAACATCATACGGCATCCCGACCAAGCATTTGATAGACTAGTAAATACTAGTATAATCGAGACTATTGGGCGCTCTTTGAACACTAGCTTTACAACATTCTTAGTCGTATTAGCTATGCTACTTATTGGTGGACCTAGCATTAGGGGTCTACTTCTGGTCGTAGCCATTGGGATAATAGTGGGTACCTACAGTTCCATTTTCGTCGCCAGCCAATTTTTGGTCATATGGGATAAAGGCGAATTCGGTAAGGTATTCCGGCTCGGCAGAAGAACTCAAAACGCTGTGACAACTGGATTGTTGGCTCTTATCCCAAGGTAAATACAAGTCGTCCCATAGCTTTACTCCTTTTTAAAGAATCAAACGCATCGTACCACTGTTCCAGCGATAACGTTGAGCAAATAATTGGTTCTATAAAGCCCTGTTCAATCATTTGGTTAGCGTATATAACGTCTGATCGAGAACATCCTGAACAACCAAATACTTGAGCATCCAGAAATATCAATTCTGCGGGATTAAATGACACCATTTGGCTTGAGACTTGCCCTAGCAATAATAGCCTCCCATATTGTGCCAACGAATTCAGTGAAACTTTAAAAAGTGGTGTTCCGACGGTATCTATTACTACATCTGCTCCCCTTTCTTTTGTGTAAAACCTCACCAATTCTCCTATCCCATTAGCTACCTCGTCACGTAGTCCTATTGGATTATTATCATCTCTATTTACACCGGTCTCCAAAACTTCACATGCGCCTAACGTTTCTAGAAATGCAACTTTGTCTGGCGATGAAGTTAGAGCAAGAACTTTAGCCCCTAAAGCCTGCGCCACTTGAACCGCATGTACTCCGAGACCACCGCCTGCGCCCGTCACAACAACCGATTCACCTTCACGTACTTTAGCCACCTCTTTGATACCCCGAACAACAACTCCAATCGGACAAGCCAACAGAGCTGCTTGATTAAACGATAAGGATTCTCCAACCACCACAACACTGTGTTCAGAAACTACGACAAATTCCGCGAATCCTCCGTCACAACCATGACCAATCCCTATCCCGTATAAACACCTATGCTCCATTCCCTGTCTACAACGCGTGCATACCCCACATGAATTTGTTAGGAGACTAACTACTCTATTCCCTACTAAAGTAGAGGAAACATTTTCGCCAACATCAACTATAGTCCCAGATATCTCATGACCGAGTACCACATGGTCCTTAACGCCACGACGTAATTGCCCTGACATAACTAAATAATCGTGATAACAAAAGCCACAGGATTCCACTTTAACCAATACCTCTCCAGATCTCGGAGTAGGTACCGCCAAATCAGATATCTCTACTTTGGGAACCGTACCAGATTGCAATAAAACCAAAGCTTTCATATATGGGTTATTATAGATCGGATCCCAGTTCTACCCAAACTACTGATCCGAATTGTTATTAGCTAATGGATCCACACGTATGATATCCAAGATTTTACTAGGTAAACTCAGATGAAAAGGGGTACACGTATCAGCAGCAGGCAGCTTGAGAAGGCTTTCACACGCGGATCTGATATCGGATACACCGCCATTCCAGTGTTCCTTTCCTTTCCAAAAACAATGCGGAGTGCGTCAATCCTCTGCTAGAACTGGTATTACCCTTGTATAATTTAACGCACTCTGTCTGGTTACTCTCCGCACTCAAACATCTATGAATCTAAAAGAGCATGGCCTCGATAATACAATTTTGGATCTGGCTAGTAATACGGAAATGGAACAGACGTACCAAACAAAGATATACTGGAAGACAGTTGGGTATTAATACATAACTGCTACATTAAGCACACGCAACAATGCGATAGGCACAAGTATACAACCATGAGCACAGCTAAAATGGGGTGCCTAAATTAAATTGATAAGTTCAGTGTCATCTATTTCGCTCTTGAAGAAGTTAGGGTGGTTTATAGCTACAGGTGCTGGGACGGGACTTTCGCCCATAGCGCCTGGTACGGTTGGCAGTGGTGCCGCACTATTAATTTACCTTGCGTTGCCTATTTCTGGTTCTTCACCCTTCCTTTTGCTTCTAATATTGATCGGATTAATATCAGGTATCTGGGCCACCGGGACTCTGGCCACTACCAATAATCCAGATCCTGGAAAAGCTGTTTGGGATGAATTCATCGGTCTCTGGATAACTTGTTTATTTTTACCCAAGACATGGGAATGGCAAATACTAGCATTTTTAATGTTCAGAATGTTCGACATATTGAAGCCATGGCCCATAAGACAGCTAGAATCATTGCCTAAAGGGTGGGGAATCATGTTAGATGATGTTCTAGCAGGTATTTATGGGACAGTATGTATAAACTTTGTCCGAATTGCACTTTTATATTTATTGGATTAAGTTGCTGGTAAAACCTTGAAGCACATCATTGATAGGTAAATAGCCCTGTGATATACTCGAGCAAATCTAGTCCAGATATAAATTGCCATCCAATCAACGTGTCAACCTACTGTAATTTGGACTGAACTGATAATTAGGGTTTTAAACGTTAAATTAAAATTTAAACAAACGGAGTTAGAAGGTAGATTTTATGGTACAGATGACAGAGCGAAGAGATGAGCCAGAGGCAACATTTCAAAAAGAACCCTTAACCATGAAATCGCTCTTGGAAGCCGGTGTCCACTTCGGGCACCAGACTCGGCGCTGGAACCCTCAAATGAAGCGCTATATATTTACTCAGCGTAACGGTATCCATATTATGGACCTTCAGCAAACCTTAGGGCTAATTAATGATGCCTATGCAGCCATGGTTCAAGTTGCAGCAGACGGCGGTAAAATACTATTCGTAGGAACAAAGAAACAAGCCCAAGAAGTAATACAAAGTGAAGCTGATAGATGTAGCATGTGGTATGTGAACCAGCGATGGTTGGGTGGGACCTTGACCAATTTCCAAACTATCCGAACCCGTATCAATTACATGATTGACCTCCAACAAAAGAAAGAACAAGGGTATTTTAGGTTGTTGCCCAAAAAAGAGGGAGTCAAGCTTGATGAGACTTTGGCCAAGCTTGAAAAATATTTCTTGGGAATCAAGGATATGACTACTCTGCCTTCTGCCATGTTTGTGATTGATATAGTTAAAGAAAGTATATGCATCGCAGAAGCCCACAGGATGGGAATACCCATTTTTTCTATACTCGACTCTGATTGCGATCCCGCGAAAATTCTGCATCCTATCCCTGGTAACGATGACGCAGTTCGATCTATTAGATTAATTACCAACCGCATGGCAACCGCAGTCCTAGAAGGAGTCGCAGAAAGGGAAGCCGTGCTTCAAGAAAGCGAGGAACCTCAGAAAGTTGAGGATTCAGAAATAAGTGATGAAGATCTAGTCATCTCCAGCTTAGAAACCGCCCCCCTAGAGGAGCTTGCAGAAATGATGCACCAGGCTCCACAAGACGCAGATCCAGACAATAGTCCTGAATAAACGAAAGCAGGGATCATACTATACTGCACACTCGAATCACCTTCCCACATCTGGAGGATAACTGTTGGCAGTCACTGTAGAACAGATAAGAGCATTAAGAGAACAGACCGGCGCAGGAATAATGGAATGCAAACAAGCCCTTGAGGAACACGATGGAGATTTGGATAAATCTGCTGCAGGTCTACGCCAAAAGGGTTTTTCGCAAGCAGCCAAGCGCGCTGGGAGAGAAACCACTGAAGGTGTGATCGAAGCCTACGTTCACACAGGTGGCAGAGTGGGAGCATTAGTAGAACTCGGATGTGAGACTGATTTTGTAGCACGAACAGACGAATTCAAAGACTTAGCCCATAACATCGCAATGCAAGTGGCCGCCATGGCACCTGCGTATTTAGACCAAGATGACATGGATAAAGAAGATTCCAGACCAGCCGGCCAAGTGAGTCTTCTGCAGCAGCCTTTTATAAAAGATAACTCTCGCTCAGTCGCTGAAGTTGTTCAAGAAATGGCAGCTAAGGTAGGAGAAAACGTCAAACTAGTTCGGTTCAGTAGACTAGCTTTAGAAGAATAGAAGTCATTTAGGCCATATGATTAAGGCCACATACAGACGTGTTTTACTTAAGATAAGCGGAGAATCCCTGAAGGGGTCTGGTACCGCAGGTATTGATCCGTCAGCTGTCAAATATATTGCCCAACAAATCGCAGAGGCACACGCAGCCAATCTCGAGCTTGCTGTAGTTATAGGTGGGGGAAATATCTGGCGAGGGGAAGAGGCCGAACGCCAAGGAATGGACCGCGCTACCGCAGACTATGCAGGTATGCTAGCAACTACCATTAATGCCCTCGCCCTACAAGACGCTTTAGAACAACGGGGGATTGTCACCCGCACACAAAGCGCAATCCAAATGCAAGCCATAGCGGAACCATACATACGACGCAGAGCTATCCGACACCTCGAAAAAGGTAGAGTAGTTCTATTTTCGGCCGGCACCGGAAACCCATATATGTCAACTGATACAGCTAGCGCTCTAAGAGCCTTAGAGATAGGTGCAGATGTCATTATGATGGCCAAAAATGATGTAGACGGGGTTTACGACTCAGATCCTCATTCAAATCCTGACGCCAAAAGATTCAGCCAACTAGATTACCTCGATGCCTTGAACTTAAGGTTAAAAGTAATGGACTCAACGGCGGTTTCCCTTTGCATGGACAACCGTATACCAATTATAGTTTTCAATATTTTTAATGCAGGGGATATGGGAAAAATACTAATGGGAGATCCAATTGGCACCATTATCTCAGGGAGGGAATAAACATGCCAGATCAGGATGATACCAATAACCTCGGAAACTTAGAATCCGTTGTTGCAGAAACGGAACGGAAAATGAATAGTAGCATTAATGCCTTGAAACGAGAGCTATCAACAATACGAACTGGCAGGGCCACGCCTGCTTTAATTGACAATGTGGCAGTAGATTACTACGGTGTATCCACTCCGTTAAATCAAATCGCTTCTATCTCGGCACCAGATGCACGAGCACTCATGGTACAGCCCTGGGACAAACAAGCTCTTCAGGAAATAGAAAGAAGCTTGATTAAATCCGATATGGGGTTCAACCCCTCAAACGACGGTACTACAATTACAGTTCCAATACCACCACTAACCCAAGAAAGAAGACAGGAAATGGTAAGATTACTCAAAAGAAAGCTTGAAGAGAGCAAGGTCTCCATACGTAATGTCAGACGTGACGGTATTGATTCTGTACGGAAATTAGAACGTGCGAAATCCATTTCGCAAGACGAGAATAGGAGGACTCAAGAACAATTGCAAAAATCCACTGACAATCATGTCAAAGTTGTTGAAGAGTTAGGGGTAGGAAAAGAAACAGAAATAATGCAAGTATAACGACTATATTTTCTCATCCGATAATCAATCCAGGAAAAACTCCATGATTAACCAAAAAAGACACGTTGGACCACGCCATGTAGCCATAATAATGGATGGAAATGGCAGGTGGGCCACCCAGCGCGGGCTTCCTCGGCTCGCAGGACACAAAGTCGGAATAGAAAAAATACAACGGGTACTACAATATTTGGCAGATAATCACGTCACATTCGTTACCCTATATGCTTTTTCAACCGAGAATTGGAACCGCCCACTGACAGAGGTTCGGGGAATCTTAAATTTAATGGAGGAAGCTCTAGTTAAACAAACCCCCCAACTTCATAAGAAAAATGTCAAGGTGATCCACCTCGGAAAGGTAGATAGATTAGAAGAAAGCATGAAGATAGCATTACAAAATGCCCAAGATTTAACAAAATTCAACACGGGCATCACTTTGAATGTCGCCTTCGATTACGGTGGTAGAGATGAAATTCTCGAAGCCGTCCGGAGTTTGATCAGAGCGCAAATACAGCCTGACCAGATAGACGAGACGTTATTTAGTAGTCATATGTATACCCATCCTTCTCCTGACCCGGACCTAGTGATAAGGACAGGTGGGGAGCTGCGGATAAGTAACTTTTTACTTTGGCAGTCAGCTTACAGCGAGTACTACCACACTCCTACTTTTTGGCCTGATCTTAATGATTCTGAGCTAGAACTCGCATTGAAATCATATCAATCTCGTGACAGAAGGTTTGGCAGAGTAAACGCCGAGACCGAATGATATACCAGCGCCTTCTTACGGGTCTGGTTGGTATTCCCATACTCTTTACGGCTATTTGGCTAGGATCTTTTTGGTTTTTCTCCGTCCTGACCGTTTGCGCATCAGTCGCAGTCGTTGAATTTCAAAGAATGACCTTAAAAGGAGCTCATCAGACCCCACGGCTCTTAGGAATAATTTGGACAATTTCATTTCTAATAGTCGGGCTATACTCCGTTGAGCTAACCCAGTTTTTGATCATGTCACTCATAACAGTTATCGTCGGAATGTTCTTAATAGGACTGTGGACCATCATATTCTGCGATCAAAATGCCATT
>CAJXEF010000083.1 GCA_913052545.1 uncultured Chloroflexota bacterium | reverse complement strand
CGTATTCCAGTGTCTCTAGGATTCTTGTTTGTCGAACACTTAACATCATGGGTAATTTACTACAAATCACGTGAAGTCTAACAATAATTTAATTTGCGATGTCTAGTGGAAGTTCTGGTCGTTATCACGGGCTGGACGCTCTATGGGGTATACCTATGCTATTTGGCATAGGTATACACGGTGCTATGCCGTATATACCAAACGTAGAGGAATTTTGGCCTGCAAATGCAAGCTCATCACGGTTAATAAATATTATTTTCCAGCTCATACATCTTTGGCGAATGCCTTTGTTTTTTATCTTGGCCGGGTTTTTCGCTAATCTGGTCATTACCCGGAAATCTTGGAGAAGCTGGTGGGGGGATAGATTATTAAGGATAGGACTACCTATAGTAGTGTTTTCACCATTAATGTCGTTAACCCTGCCGTGGATTTTTCATTACGGAAAAACTGGGGGATTCATATTTTTTTGTGCTAATGAGGGCCAGCCTTTTCACTTGTGGTTCTTATGGCAGTTAATAATATTTGTCATATTTACAGCGATATTGAGATTCTTTTACTTGGGTGTAGTTGGAGTAGCGGGGCGGTTGCGTAGGATTGGGTTACGTGCGTAGGCTATTGTCTAGATCATGATCTATATCCTCAGATATTTTATTTCGATCACGGTTTCCCTTAGTGTTTATAATTCTTTGTTGCGTTGTCGATTTACCAACGCAAGGAGAACTGATTTTCAATCCGATTGCGAGCGCACTCTACTTTACAGTTGGGTTTAGCCTTCACGGAAATCCCCATCTATTCAACTTTTTGAAAGCCCATTGGAGATACTATTTACTAGCGGGACTCGCCAGTTTCATTTCATACATGATTCTGGAGTTCATGAATCTCGTAACTGATATATATAGTACAAACATAGCTGGTGACAAATATCTAAGAACGGTTTCTAAGACCTTTACGGTCCTGTCAGTATTTCTGAAAACCGTTTGCGCGATTTTATTTTCATATGCGTTCGTCGGTCTGTCAGAAAGGAAATTTAGTTCTTATTCTCCAAGATTAAGATTCATCTCTGATGGGGCATATTGGATGTATTTGATACATTTGCCCTTAGTTGCTCTTATCACTTTCTTCATGTTCAATTTACACTTGCCCGTCGAGATTAAATTCTTCATCGCGGTAGTGATAACTTCTATAATCTGCTTGGCTTCGTATAATTATTTAGTCAGGTCTACCATCGTTGGTATGTTGCTAAATGGTAAGCGTATTTCTTAAAGTAAATGAGGTGGATCTAGGATCGCTACTGTATTAGCAAATCTGCATACCTTCGTTTTATCGTTTACAATGTTAAGGGATTCTAGGTTTAAGTTATTTCGTAAATAGGGGAATGTGATGAGTCCAAACGCTACATTCTGTCCTCACTGTGGAGAGGATGTTCCTGATACTAGCGAATCGTTTTGTGGTAAGTGTGGCGCTAACCTGTTGGCTATGGTAGCTGATATAGAATGTTCAAATTGCCATCAGCTAATTCAAGATATTGATATTTATTGTAGGCATTGCCGCTACTTTGTTTCGATTGATTGCTAAGATTTTAATTCCCAAGCAATGTTAATCTAGCTGGCTAACGTTAAGGTTGATTATTGATAGGAATTAGGGTTCGAGTGAAGCAGTACTTTTAGGGTCTTGAATTATTGCCCGGTAAAATTAGGTTTTCTTTTTTCTAGAAAAGCTAGGATTGCTTCCTTTTGATCTGTCGTCCCCCTAACTGCCTCGTTAGCTGAGTGTTCTAGTTCGATAATAGTTCTGAGATCCGGGCAGTGGCTGTTCATCAGTTGTTTAGTGGCCTTAACAGCTAAAGGAGGGTTTGCTGCTATCTCCGCTGCCAAGCATTTTGCATGGTCTAATAATTCCTCTTCTGGTACTACTTTATTTAACAATCCCTTCTCTAATGCCCAACTAGAGTCGTATACTTTTCCGGTCAAAGCCATCTCTGATGCGATGCCTGGCCCGACGAGCGTCCCCAATAGCTGAGATACACCTGCATCGGGTACCAAGGATCTTTTTACGAAAACTGATGTGAATCGTGCCGATTCAGATCCTATCCTAATGTCACAAGAGAGAGCGAGCCCCAAACCAGCTCCTGCCGCTACACCGTTGACCGCAGCTATCACAGGTTGTGGAATCTCCCTGAGATGGGGTGCTAAACGCATAATGTCCGAAGGACCGGCGGATTGCTCGGAAGAGACTGAAACCGGATTCCCATTTAGGCGTCGCGATATGTCAGATACGTCTGCTCCTGAACAAAAACCTCGCCCCGATCCTATTAATACGAGAGCCCTAGTATTAGGGAATTCTTCTGAGATCTGATCCAAGACGCTATGTAATTCATGAGTCATCTCGCGATTTAGTGCATTTAATCGATCTGGCCGTTTTAGAGTAATCACCGCGATGTGATTAACTCTATGGAGTCCTATCCACTGCAATTTTGTTTCATCCAACATTTAACGTTCGGTGTATTCTTCTAGATGGAGGTATAAGTAGGGGATAAGGGATGCTTAGTTAAGTCCGTTGTTCGAGGCCCAAAGAAAACCCTGCCAACTATAGGCAGGGCTTCATGTACAGTATGTGTTCGATCCTATAAGGATGATTAATCTGGACTATGCTTTCCTACTAGAGTGACTACCCTGGCGTCTACCTCTCCAAGAGGCATACCGGCATCTTGGCGAGCTACGGCCAGATGGGCATCTCGTTGGATATCTTCCCAGTCAGCGTCCAATTCGTATTCATCTCGTAATTCATCAAACAGGTTATCAAGAGACTGTCTGTCAAACATAGTTCGGTACTCTCCTGCCTACTATTTAAATGTGTCTCCTTCTGATTTTGGTAGGCTATACTACAAGCACACCCCAATCAAAGGAACGTTGATAGTCTACCTTTAATTATTGCTGGTGGCAAGTGTTTAAAGATTTTAAACTGTATTTAAGAAGTACGTCAGTTATTAGCCGGTAGCGGTACCATGACGGGTTGATATCTAGACGAGTATTTGTGTTCCTTAATGCTGAATGCCGATATTGCAGCAGGGAAAAGTAACAATCCGGCGATCAAAAATGGGACCGTATATGATCCCGTCAGGTCGAACATTAATCCTGCAAACAGTACGCTGGAGAAACTGCCAATTGCGTGGAACAAGAAGGAAATTCCGGAGATTGTACCTAGTGCCCGCAATCCATATACATCGGCAGTTAATGCTGTTGTTAACGGGGCTGTGGCTATCCATGATACCCCAGCTACTCCTGCGAATATCCAAAGGCCCAATGGACCTGGCACGGTGAGCAGCAACATATATGCCAATCCCCTAATCAAATATACTAGTCCTAGTATATTTTTCCGATTATATTTATCCGAAATCCAGCCGGCTCCTAAACTACCTAGAATGTTGAGAAACATCATAAAACCAAAGATCAGTGCCGCTAGATCGGGTGAGATACCTTGGCCCAGTGCGTAAGGAACGAAATGTACCGATAAAACTCCGGTGGTAGCACCGCAAACTACGTATGACCCTGTCATCTGCCACATAGGCAGGGACCTGAATGATACGATCCACCTATTTGTATCTAAAGGTCCTATTATTCGTCCTTTCAAATTTGGGTTAGGTTTGCCGGGTTGGTTGTACTGATCGCCATCTGGACTTAAATCAATATCTTCTGGATTGTCCTTAAGAATTACCCAGGCAAGAGGCAATGCGAGCAAGAGTACCATAAATCCAAATACTGCCCAGGTAATACGCCAACCCGTGGTTTGTAACAGATACATGCCAAATGGGACCAGAATCAATCCGCCGGCAGCTAATCCCGTCGCATTGAATCCAACTACCGTAGCTCGTTTACGCATAAACCATTTGGAGAGTAAGGATCCGGTATTCGTTAGAGACATACCCCCGAGTGCGATGGCGGAGACTACGCCGAAGAAGAAAAGTAAAAATATAAAATGGAATGTAAGGCTAAGTGCGGCTGTGGCTATCCCGAAGATGAGAAGGCTAGTTAGTATTACTCTCCTTCCACCCCAACGATCGAATAGACTCCCCATTATTGGTTGAGTTACACCACTAACAAGGAAAGCTAATGCTGCTGCAAATGAAATAGTTCCTCGGCTCCAATTGAACTCATCGCTCAAGGGTATGACGAAGATGCCAAAGCTGTTACGAGCACCGTTAGTCACGAAGGCGATAAATATGCAAGCTAATACGATGTACCAGCCATAATAGACAGTTGGCCGATTAGTTTTAATTCTAGTCAAATCAATTGGTCCATTGGATACTACTTCACTTATAGTGCAGAGGGAACTGTTGATATATCAATAGTTCCCTCTGCACTAATACCTCTAGGCTATAGAATAGCAGTGATCGAAAAAACGGTTAGATATCCTTCAGTATCCGTGCGTCTTCTGCGGCACTAATTCCTGATAGTTTTCCAAATACCATTCCTGCTGAAAGGCCAGAGCCACCAGGGTAATTGTAATAGAATAGACCACCCACCATTTCTCCTGCTGCGTATAGACCGGGTATCGGATCTTGGGCATTGGTTACTACTTGCCCGCGAGTATTAATCTTTACTCCGCCGAAAGTGAACGATATTCCGGTGGTGACAGCCCATCCCATGTAGGGTGGGGTATCGATAGTCTCTGCCCAATTAGTTTTGTTAACAGCCAGTCCGGTTGTACCTCTCCCATCCTTAACCGTAGGGTTGTGAGGGATATCTGTTAGTATTGCGGCGTTGTATTCTTTGACTGTGTTAACCAATCCTTCTACATCTATGTCGAGCCGAGAAGCTAATTCCTCAAGAGTGTTAGCTTCGGCCATGGTTGCCTGTGGGATCCAGTACTCGTCCCTAAGAAGGTGTTTGACTTTGTTATCGAAGACTTGGAACGCTAGTCCTTGGGGTTGTGTCATTAAAGCTCTACCATAAGTTACGTACGTGTAGTTACGAAAATCCGCACCTTCGTCCAAAAATCGTTCGCCGTCGACATTTACTATGAGACCAAACGGATAGGAGTGCTTTTGGAATAATTCCGTGATAGTACGATCACCAAAAGCAGGAGCATTCATGTCCCATGCCACCGCATGGCAACTACTCCAGTGGCCATAGGATTGGGCACCAACGTCCAAAGCCATTTTGATGGCATCTCCAGTATTGTAAGGGATACCCCGTACTTTAACTGTTTCCCAACCTGGTCCTAGGTATCTGCATCTCATCTCAGCATTGGCTTCGAAGCCACCAGCCGCAAGAACCACTGATCGTCCGGCTATATCTTCAAATCCGTCCGGTCCCAATACTTGTAAGCCGCAAACACGACCTTTGTTATCTTGTAATAACTTTGTACCTTGGGTGGAGTATCTAACTTCGATCCCCATGTCCTTGGCAACGTCGAATTGCTGATCTGAAAGCCCTTTTCCGGCTCCTACAGCCTCGACTAATAAACCACCCCAGAATCTGAATTTATCTCCATCTTTAAAAGCTTGCCTACCAAACGAGAGTACGAATCGTACTCCGTGTTTTTGTAACCATTTCATAGTTGGAAATGCTTGACTTACAAGAATTTGGGCCATTTCTGGGTCTGAAAGCCCATGAGTTACTCGCATCATATCTTCGTAATATTGGCTTTCAGAATAACTACCAACATCTACTGAATTTTCTTCGGTTTCTGACATATCGGGAATTAATGCTTTAATGTCTTCTATTCCATCAAAAGGGAACCGGATGATACCTCCGGTAAAGTAGGTGTTTCCACCTCTAAAGTATTCCGGTGCTTTTTCGACTACTAGCACTGATTCGCAATTTTCTCTAGCAGCTATTGCAGCACTGAGGGCGGCATTTCCCGCACCTACAACTATGACATCATAAACTTGGTCCAAAACGTACCTCCAGAGGATCAATCGTTGAGTTTAAAGGTCTGTCCCTATGATAACTTGTACTCAGCTGACGGACAACAAAAGTCTTAATTGTCGGCCAATATCCAAATTATTAAACGGTTCCTACTACTCTTATGCGATGATTATTGCTATCTGCTATAAATATATTCCCTTCTGAGTCAATACTGCAACCGTGCGGCCTGTCGAGCCCTGCATTTGTAGCCGTTCCACCATCTCCTTCATTCCCAAGATGACCTCCGGCTATCGTGTTTACAATGCCAGTATCTTTGTCTATCTTTCGGATGGCGTGGTTTTCAGTGTCAACGACAATGACGTTTCCATCATTGTCACATCGGATGGCTTTAGGAGCTCCCCAGGTAGCCGTCATAGCAGGTCCGCCGTCTCCTGAATACCCTCTTTCTCCGTTACCGGCGAATGTAGACATGATCCCGTTGAAATCGACTTTCCGGACACCGTTCCCTTCCCTTTCGGCTATGTATGTATTCCCTAAGTTGTCTTGGCAGATTGCCCTGGCACCCAAGATACTGGCTTCTTGAGCTGGACGGCCGTCGCCTGCACGGAGTTTTTCTCCATTACCTACGAAAGTACTGATTATCCCTGTAGATAGGTCAAGTTTCCGGATTCTCTGATCTTGAATGTCTGCGATCAGAAGTCCGCCTCTACTATCGATGTAGCAATCGTTGGGCTCTCTTAATTGCGCAAGGTAGGCAGGTGCGTTATCACCACTGTATCCGGAGATACCGGTGCCAGCTACTGTAGTGATAACGCCACTTGTAGCCTGTAATTTCCTTATGACCGCGTTCAATCTGTCCACGATATATATATCATTACTTGTTGGATCGACGGCCAGAGAATACGGTTCATTCATAGTAGCAACAGTGGCTGGGCCGCCGTCCCCGGAATAGCCTGGACTACCGGTACCTGCTATCGTTTGTATCAGACCTGTGTGCACATCAACTCGTCTAACACAATGATTCTTGGCTTCGGCTATGATAATGTTGCCGTTTTTATCAAAGCAGCACATAAATGGTTCTCTGAGTAACGCTTTGCTAGCTATGTCTCCGTCTCCACTGTAACCAGCCTCTCCAGTGCCAACAATGGTTTGAATTATTCCTTTGGTGTAGGGCATATTGACCTCTTAAATGGGATCGAATTCGCTGCCTAATGGGAGTTAGTCTGACCTTTGTACCAGTCTAGAATCTCACTACCTGTCATCCAGATTACCCCTTCAAATTGTTTTATGTAATTGAAAATCTCGTTGTAATATTTTATCCGGTGAGGCACTCCTGTTATGTATGGATGCGTGGATATAGCCATAATGCGAGCGCTTACTGCTCCTTCATTGTAAAGTGTATCAAATTGATCTTTGCTTCTTTCTAACAACTCTGGTGATTTATGGTGTTGATCCAAGTAGATGGGAATATCGTTCAACTCTAGAGTATAGGGAACAGATATCAGGCTTCCATTGTTCACCTTGATCGGATATGGTTGGTCATCATTACACCAGTCGCATACGTATTCGATTCCCTCTTCGGCTAGGATATCGGGAGTATCAAAAGTTTCGGCTAAACCAGGTCCCATCCAACCTCGTGGTGCTGTCCCAGAAAAGTCTTTGATCGTTTTTATAGTTCGTTGGATTACATCTCGTTCGTCTGTTTCTCTATTCAGCACTCTCTGGACGAAACCGTGAGCCATCAGTTCCCAATTTGATTGAAGGCTCTTTTCGACTAGGGATGGATAACTTAAACAGACAGACGCATTGAGACTAACCGTTGCCCTGATTTGGTGGTCATCCAATACTCTTTTTAATCGCCAAAATCCGACTCTCATACCGTAGTCATACCATCCGAAATTGGGTATATCTGGAATCACAGAAACTCCTTGAGGGGTAGGTAAGACGGCTCGAGCCATCGGTTCTTTTATATCCCACTCTTCGACATTTATGATTGGCCAGACAGCGATTCGCGCATTATCTGGCAATTTCAACGGAGGCCGATTGAATATTGGGGAATATTCTGCTCTAGGATTGGGCATGGCTCCTCCGGTCGTGGTAAAAGCACGACTTTAAAGATTTGGTATATGACCGATTATTTTGAATCAACTCTTCGTCAAGTACGAGAGCATTTATTTAGATCCACTGGACAGGCAAACTGTTTAGAGAACTATTGCCAACTACCTAGGTAACTTCATTAAGGAGACCAAGGTATGGGAGCTTCACTATCTAAGGGGTCCGTAACTACGTCGACTACTGCCGGGCGACCGGATGCTAGCGCTTCCTCAATAGCATTTTGGATGTCCTGTGGTTGGTCAACACGAATACCGAATGCTCCCATGGCCTCAGCGACTTTGGACATGTCTACATCATTAAATTCCCATAGGTCTGATGAATGAGATCCTGGGACTGCTTGATACGCTCGGTCGTCCCCTCTTTTATCCTGGAGCAAGCCGTGATTGTTATTGACTACTGAAACCACCGGAATGTTATAGCGGACCGCAGTTTCCAATTCTGCTATATGATACATAAATCCGCCGTCTCCGCTAAAACAAATTACCGGTCGATTCGGTAAGGCACATTTAACCCCTATTGCACCTGATAATCCCCATCCCAAAGATCCAGCACATCGTATGTAATCCTGGCCTGTGTGATTCAAATCAACCATTGAGCCTGTCCATATCCCAGCGTGTCCGGTGTCCGCGACGAGTATAGAATTTGGTGGTAACGCCTGGGTCAGCTCATTACAAAGCCGTTCTGGGATTATGGGAACCGCGTTCGACGTTGCTCTCGGTAAAACCTCTTCCCTCCACTGCGTAACTAGCTCAGCTGCTCTTGAGGTCCATTCGGTACGATTACTGGTTGGTTCTAATGATTCAATTAATTTTTGCACTGTGGCTTTAGCGTCACCCTGTAGTGACACCTCGTTCGGGTAACTTCTCCCTAGCTCAGCAGGTTCGATATCAATTTGAATTACTGGAGTGCCTTGGGCAGGAACTTTCCATTCGTTGGTTACTTGACTGCCCGTGTGGCTGCCGATATAAATTACTAAATCGGCTTCGGCCACAACTCGATTAGCACACCATCTGGAATAGGACCCCACTACACCTACTGATAACCGATGATCATCGGTAATGGTTCCTTTGGCATTTAACGAAGTAGCTACGGGGATGTTTAACATCTCCGCTAGTTCTACTACTTCTTGTTGAGCCCTAGAGGAGGTCACTCCGCCCCCGGCTACTATTACTGGTTTTTGAGATCTGGAGATTACTTGAGCGGCTTCTCGTATAGCGCTGTCGGAGGGTTCCGGCCTGAATGCAGGTCGACTTGTGAAGGTATTCTCAAATACCAACTCTAAGTCACCTTCACTCTGCATAATTACATTTCCGGACATTCCCTGAAGATCTAAGTGTACAGGCTTGGATGCGCCTGTCGTGGCTTCCCTGAACGCCTGGCGTAATAGATAAGGCAGTTGTTCAACTTGTTCTACGTAGGCACTGAACTTGGTTACAGATGCAAAGGGTTTGGAGTGCTCTATCTCCTGATAGGCGTTTCTTTGTTGGTCCATTGGTGGTTTTCTGCCAGTCATGGCAATTACCGGTGATAGACCTAAGTACGG
>CAJXEF010000082.1 GCA_913052545.1 uncultured Chloroflexota bacterium | reverse complement strand
GATCAAGAAGTTCCATATTTGCCCCCTTGAATAACTTAGGGTTGATCATAATTGACGAGGAACATGAATGGACTTATAAACAGAATGACGGAGTACCAAGGTATCACGCTAGAGATGTTGCGATGCAATTAGCGGGACTAACATCAGCCACGGTGATTTTAGGCTCAGCTTCCCCAGATATTGAATCTTATCGGCGAGCCAAGCGGGGAAGATATCGCCTTGTAGAATTAAATCATAGATATAGACCCGATACTGTGAATAGCAGTTCAAGTAGAGATGAGAGGCTGCTTGCTGAGGTCAATATTGTGGATATGAGGGCTGAGTTAAAGAGTGGTAATAATGACATTTTTAGCAGGCAATTGGTAGCCGAATTAGAAAGGGCCATCAATAATGGGAACCAAGCCATTCTTTTTTTAAACAGAAGAGGTTTCTCTTCCTTTGTTCAATGTAATGGCTGTGGGTACGTAGCTAAGTGTAAAAATTGTGATGTGTCACTCACATTTCATGCCGAGTCCAAATTGCTAATTTGCCACTACTGTGCCCAAAGGAGAAAGAATATTGAAACCTGTCTAGAGTGTGGTAGTGATTCTGTTGGAAAGTACGGTGTGGGGACCCAACTTGTGGCCGAAAAACTTAATAATTTGTACCCTGATGTGGTTATAGATAGATGGGACAGTGATGCTATAACCAAACACTCTCATTATGGGGAACTTTTGGATAGGTTCAGATCAGGACGATCTCAAATCGTTGTTGGAACGCAGTTAATATCAAAAGGGCATCATTTGCCTAACGTGACGTTAGTAGGTGTTGTATCAGCTGACGTCGGGCTTGGGTTGCCGGATTTCAGAGCATCGGAGCGGGTTTTTCAAACTTTGTGCCAAGTGGCAGGCAGGGCAGGGAGAGGGGTGGAGGAAGGCAAAGTTATTATTCAAACATACCAGCCAGACCATTACGCAATAAAAACTGCCGCTACCCAAAATTACCAGTCTTTTTTTGATATAGAATCTATAAATAGGCGCAATCATGTTCAGCCTCCTTATAGCAAAATAATTAGATTACTTAGACAAGATGTGGATGACATTTCAGGGCATAGAGAGGCTAAACAGCTAGCGAAGCTATTGGAAGAACAAAAACAGGTATGGGGCTTGTCGGAT
Organism: uncultured Chloroflexota bacterium; assembly: GCA_913052545.1. The sequence goes on along the minus strand of CAJXEF010000082.1, from coordinate 8,433 downwards.
ACTGAAATTCTTGGTCCCACTCAGGCTTTTCCAAGTCGAGTTAGAGGTAAATACAGGTGGCAAGTAATATTAAGAGGTCCCAACCCTCGAACTTTGCTGGAAACAATAAGCCTACCTGGTGTTTCTGATGAACGTAGGTCTATGAAAAGAGGATGGGTATTGGATGTGGATTCTTATTTGTCAATATAGTAGCTTTGGGTGGTATTGGTAGTGTCTAAATTAAATAATTGTACCGAACTGCTTGGTATAATTAGCTTCTAGTGCTCACATGTGCTTTTCAAGAGCTGTTTGGAGAGGAACCCCTGATGCAAGAGTTGAAAACTGCTTTGTTTGACCTGAGAGAAAAGGTTTCTGACTTATTGGTGCGTCTTTGACCTTCCTTCAAAGGAACGAAAAATAAAAGAATTGGAAGAAGAATCGATAGCTCCAAATTTTTGGGGAGATTCTGCCAATGCCCAGTCCAAAATGAAAACATTGGCAACATTAAATAATCAGATTGCTGTGTGGAAAGGGCTTCAAGAACAAATAGTGACGAATCTAGAATTGCTGGAACTAGCAAAATTAGAGAATGATTTAAGCTTTCTGGATGAGATTCGCTTGGAAACCGGACAAATAGAAAAGAAGGTTGAAGAGGAGGAATTTACCCTTACCCTGTCAGGTGAACATGACCAACGAGATGCCATATTAGCTTTGCATGCGGGAGCGGGAGGGGTTGATTCTCAAGATTGGGCTTCGATGTTGACCCGTATGTATACCAGATGGTGTGATCGGAAGGGGTTCGGTTGTGAAGTTTTAGATGTTTCTCACGGGGAAGAATCTGGTATAAAAAGTGTGGTGGTACAAATAACTGGTCACTATGCATACGGGCACCTTAAAGCAGAAAAAGGAGTCCATAGGCTCGTTCGGATTTCCCCATTTGATAACGACCACGCTAGGCACACGTCATTTGCTCTTGCAGAAGTTATCCCAAAAATGGACGAAGGTACCGATGTCGAAATTAATACGGATGATTTGAGGGTGGATGTATTTAGAGCTGGGGGTCATGGTGGGCAGAATGTTCAGAAAAACTCAACAGCTATACGAATCACTCATGAACCTACCGGCATAGTTGTAACATGTCAAAATGAAAGATCTCAACGCCAAAACAGGGAAATAGCTATGAGAATATTAGCCTCTCGCTTGGCGGAGTTAGAGAGAAAGAGAAAAGATAAAGAAATGTCGGATTTGAAAGGTGATCATGTCTCTGCCGAGTGGGGGAATCAAATTCGTAGCTATGTATTGCATCCATATCAGATGGTTAAGGATCATCGAACCAATGTAGAAACTTCGGCCACAGATGAAGTTTTGGACGGCAATTTGGATGTTTTTATAAAAGCATATTTGGCCTTCCAAATGGGTTCTGAGTAACCCCTTAACCGCTCAAATTTTCCGGTAAGGTGATAATACCTAAGTGAAATTGCCGTTGTTAATACTCAGGAAAGATCACTATTATTAAAGAGACCTGTTTTTGTTTAAGACTAAAATGCTTTTGAGGTTTATATGATTAACCGTTTTACACTCGTTTTTTTAATGGCGATACTTTTGATTGGATCGATCTCGTGTGGTCAGACAGCCATAGGAAAGGCTGTTGGTGATTCAGGAAACTCGGACTCAGCCACTGAAACCTCTAGAGCGGGAGATTCGATACCAGAACCCACAATAGAGGTAAGTGCGAACGCGAAAACCGAGGTAAAAACTTTAGCTGATGTGTCCGAAGCCCCAGTTGGTGTATTTAATCGCCTTTGGTCTGATCCGCCAACACTGGACCCTCACCTCACTTCAGATACCACATCTGCAGGCGTTGTCGTGGAAATATTTAGCGGGTTAGTAGGATTTGATCTCAACTTGCGATTGATTCCCGATCTCGCAGATAGCTGGGACATCTCAAATGACGGTCTTACTTATATTTTTAAAATCCGTGATAATGCTGTGTTTCATGATGGGACTAAAGTGACGGCAGAAGATTTTAAGTGGTCTTTGGAACGTGCTGTAAACCCAGATACTGCTTCCCCTACGGCTAAAACATATCTGGGCGACATAGTGGGAGTAGACGATGTGTTGGAAGGCAGAAGTTCTCAGATAAGTGGCGTCAAAGTGATTGACGACAGGACATTACGAATAGAGATAGATTCTCCAAAGGCATATTTTTTAGCCAAACTTACCTATCCTACGGCATACGTTGTTGACAGGAATAATGTATCGGGAGGAGGTCTTAACTGGACCGATAGCCCAAATGGGACCGGGCCATTTAAATTGTCCGATTACAAAATTGGAGAAAGGATCATATTGGAGCGAAATGACCTGTACCATCTTGATAAAGCGAAACTAGCAAAAATACAGATGAATTTGGCCGGCGGTTCCTCAATGGCCATGTATGAAAATGATGAGATTGATATTACAGGAGTTGGGCTTTTTGATCTGGAGAGGATTAAAGATCCAGTTGATCCACTTAATGGAGATCTGGTTGTCGCCGACCCAGGATATTCAGTTAACTACATAGGATTTAATGTACAAGAACCTCCTTTTGATGACTTTAAATTTCGTCGTGCGTTAAACCATGCGATAGATAAGGAATTGATAGCAAAGGAAGTGTATTCAGATTTAGTTGTTCCTGCTTATGGAATATTGCCACCGGGCTTTCCTGGGTTCAATGAGCGGCTTGAGGGTCTTCGGCACGATCCTGTTTTAGCCAAAAAACTTTTGTCCGAATCAAAATATGCTGATCCAACGAATAGGCCTAGAATTGTAATAACTGTCCCTGGTACAGGGGGTACTCCCGGATTAGATCTGGAAGTAATAATAAACATGTGGCTGGAAACCTTGGGTGTTGAGGTAGAGATACAGCAAGTTGAATGGGCTACATATCTTAAAGATTTGGATGAGGAAAAATTCCAAGCTTTCGGTGGTTTGGGGTGGGAGGCCGATTATCCCGATCCCCAAGATTTCTTGGATATATTATTTCATTCAGAGAGCGAAAATAATCACGGCTTATACTCTAGCCAGGAGGCCGATATTTTGCTCCAGGATGCTAGGGTTGAGACAGACTTAATGAAGCGCATAAATCTTTACCAAGAGGCAGAGGAAATTATTGTTAATGATGCTGCTTGGGTTCCTTTATGGTTTGCAGGAGAACGACACGTTTTAATAAAACCGTACGTGAAAGGGTATGAGCTGACCCCAATGACGATATCCAAGATGCGATATGTTTATATACAAGATTAAATTTGCCATTGATCGTACGTAAATTATTTACAATTTTTTGATGTCGTTTATGCTATAGCGAATTCAGAGTAAGTTTAGAGGCATATGTGGATATATATAACTAGAAGGTTATTATGGTTGCCGGTACTATTATTAATGGTATCGGCAGTTACCTTCACTCTCGGAACCTATGGGCCTGGTGATCCAGTGAGGGTGATGTTGGGGACTAAATATGACGAGGCGACCGCTGAAAGGCTAAGATCCTCATTGGGTCTGGATAGGCCGGTTATCGTCCAGTACGCTGACTACGTATCTGGGGCCATTAGGGGAGACTTCGGGGAAAGTCTTAGATATCGGGGCCGGTCAGTAGGCTCCTTATTGGTCTCTAAGATGTGGGTTTCTTTTCAAGTTAACCTCGCTGCGATGTTTGTCAGTTTGTCTATTGGGTTACCTTTGGGATTTTGGATAGCCCATAAACAAGGAACCTGGTTAGATCCCGCTGCTGTTGCCTCTACTTTGGTTCTAATGTCCATACCCATTATGGTGAGCATTCCAATAGTTTTGTGGGGCTTATGTTTGAAATTGAGTCTGGTGCCATGTTCTGGATGGGGAGGATTTTTTGACTTGAGGATTATAGTGCCCGCTATCACGATGGGAATCCCTGGAGTCGCCGGACTTGCTCGTTTGATGCGGGCTAGTACCTTGGACGTATTTGGTCAAGATTTCATCAGAACTGCAAGAGCAAAAGGTTTAAGTGAAAGATATATTGATATAAGACATGTCTTGAGGAACGCAATCATCCCTGTAGTAACTATCCTGTCCTTTTCTTTAGCTGGTATGCTGACCACCGGGTTCATAACTGAAAGATTACTTGGAATACCAGGGGTAGGAGATTTTGCTATACAGGCTATTTTTAACAGGGACTATCCAGTAATAATGGCATTCACTCTCATACTATCAACTGCCTTTGTACTTGCTAACTTGTTAGCTGACATCGCCTACTCCCTAATTGATCCACGTATAAGGTTTTCATGATGGATACTTCCATCAGTAATAAAGGTCATTTGTCTCGAGCTTTCACCAGGCTGTGCCATAAAAAAATAGCAGTTGCATGTCTGGTTGTTATCATGACTATTTATTTTTTGGGTATATTTGCACCCTTGATAGCACCTTATGGATATAACGAACAGGATTACCAATCGATCAGGAAGGGTCCCACAATGGAACATATAGCTGGGACTGATCTGAAAGGTAGGGATGTTTTTTCGAGAGTTCTTTGGGGGATACAAAACACAGTGATAATAACCTTGGTAACGATTCTCACAGGGGCATTGTTGATAGGGGTATCCCTTGGATTGATTTCTGGCTACTATGGAGGCAAGGTTGACTCAATAATAATGAGAATAGGCGAGCTTTTTGCCTCTTTTCCAGATATCTTGTTAGTTATTTTATTGGCTGCCACGTTAAGGCCAAGAATTTTAAATGTTGTTCGTTGGATCGAGGATAATACCTTGTTAGACGGGGTAGTGAAATCTGGAGTCGCTGACTATTTAGTAATCTCGTTAGCTTTAGTCTCATTTAGTTGGGTTGGGATGGCTCGGTTAGTACGGGGACAAGTTTTGGCACTGAAGAGCTCACAATATGTCGAATCTGCTCAAGCAACAGGGGCATCAACTTCACGGATTTTATTTATTCATCTTCTACCTAACGCGATAGGTCCTATCGTAGTTATGGTCTCGATGGGCATGGGTACCTTGATCGGAACCGAGATTATATTGAGTTGGCTTGGGTTGGGTATACAGCCACCGCGACCTAGTTTAGGAACTATGTTATTGGAAGCGGGTAGTATTAGCGCGCTTCGGGTTGTTCCTTGGATGTTGATCGCTCCAGGCGTTGTAGCTTGGTCATTAGTGCTTTGCTGGAATTTGTTTGGTGATGCTATGGGTGATGTGTTAAACCCCAGAACTAGGTGAGTATGATAAATCGTTAAATGAAGTGAGATATGAAAGTCCATTTGGTCGACGGAACATACGAATTATTTCGATCCCATTTTGGGCAACCTGAAAGATTAGCACCTGACGGAATGCATGTTTCAGCTGTCAGAGGGTTGATAATGACCTTGATATCATTACTAAATCAACCAGAAGTTACTCACATAGCAGTGGCCTTTGATAGTTCAATCAAATCTTTTAGAAATGAGTTGTTACCAACATACAAAGATGGGTCAGACACTCCTTTAGAGTTGAAAATGCAATTTCCCTTAGCTGAAAGGGTAGTAAATGCGCTTGGTATAGTGTCATGGCCTATGCATGATTATGAAGCAGACGATGCGTTGGCCACAGCGGCATTGCTCTATTCAAAACAAGATACTGTGCAGCAGGTAATCATTTGTTCACCCGACAAGGATTTATGTCAAATGGTTTCTGGAGATCAAATCGTATGCCTAGACAGGAAAAATAATTTAGTCCTGAACGAATTAGGCGTCCTTGAAAAATTCGGCATTTTACCGATATCAATACCCGATTATTTAGGATTAGTCGGTGACACAGCCGATAATATTCCAGGCATTCCGAAATGGGGGGCGAAATCTAGTTCTATTCTTCTTAATCGGTATATTCACATAGAGGACATACCAAATACTTATGAGCTCTGGGATGTCTCTGTAAGAGGGGCTGCAGCTCTCAGTTTGAGCCTTGAAGATAGTAGAGTGGAAGCCTGCCTATATCGGGAAATCGCTACAGTGCGTACTGATTTAGAGATTACGGAAACCCTTAAAGAGCTGGAATGGCTAGGGGCTTCGAAGAATCTTTTTCCATCTTTGTGCCGTGAATTGGGTTTGGGGAATTTGTCGAACCGGCCCCAAAAATGGCAGTAGGATCAAAGTAAATTTACTGACTAACTTTTAGACAAATATTTTCTGTATAACTGGTAGACAATCAAGACTGCCGCGATTGCTAAATAACCATATGTAAAAAGTAATCTTTGATCCGTCTCAGTAAACGGCAGATGTGCTAGGAATAGTACTAGTAATATCATTCCCGATTTCCACCCGATTATTCGAGGCAAAACCAATATGATTGCTAGCACTGATACAGCTGCAGTTAACAAGAATTCCACTGATTGCATGTTGTTGAGCGGGAAACTTAGAATTTCTCCTACAGAAAGGCTGAAAATCCCTACCATACTTCCAACTAAAAGAGTGAGTTGGTTGACTTCTGCAGAAATAAGAGTTGTTAGTCCTGCTACAGGGTTTGCCCGAAGGCTGAACAGAACAGCAATTATTATTTCCGGTGATTCTGAGGCCAATGGAGCGATCCATTGGATTAATAAAAAGTCACTAATTCCGAAATCTCGACCAGTTTCCACAAGAGCATGAACAAATGGTTCTGCAGCCACTAAAATCACAAAAGCAGAATAGGCAAATAGCCCTAAAACAATCAGCCTTCTGGTCAGTTTAGACTGCTCTCCTATGGCCAATGAGGGGCCCATTAGTTCTGGTTCCTCAGATTCCTTCGTTGAGCTCAACCACAAATAAACTAGATAAAGAGCTATTAGGGCGACAGCCACTATAACGTGTACTTGCTGCATGAAAAATATCAAAAATGTAACTGCAGTTGCCACCGACAACATCACTATCTCAAGGCCCATAGTGCCCTGCATATTTAGTGAGGTTCTTCTTTTCAGCCAAAAAATTAAGATTACGGCTGACCATCCCAAACCAACGAGTAATCTATTTGCTCCGGTTACATTGGCGGCTACTCGTTCCATTTCAACAGTTACTGTTCCACTCGCAACATCATAGGATTGGCCTGCGTCCCATGCTAGAACAGCTTCCACTGCGTATTCCGGGAGAATTGCAATTAGAGCTAGGATGGCAATGGCAAAAGATGCCGATATATCTAACTGTGCAGCCTCTGCAGCCCAAGAAATCAAGAATGCGCCACCCACAATACCCATTCCAAAAATGAATGCGTCTAAAACTGGATGGAAATGGAGACCTCCAAAAACCATCACAAACGATGGCACCCCGAGACACGCAAAAGCCACCAATAAGATCCAGGAGGCTGAATGAGTATTTCTATTATTCGTCGTCAGGTTATTATCACCGTCAGGTTATGTTAATTGCTAATTACATCTATCTAAATTATGCACCTACCAAATCATTTCACGGTGCAACAGAGCCAAATTCTAGCATAACTTATTTTAACTGTTGATTATTCATTGTTATTCAACTAAAATTCTAGGGTTGGACGGGGAGTGACTGCGAATCGTTTTATGGCCCCTTGTTTGGATGGTTGTTTCAGAGTGATGAATTAGGCACGGGAATAGCTTGACATCCCTTGGGGTGGTGCATATCATGAAACCGTTCATTCGCCGTTGCCGGAGCTTGTTGCTTTGTTGCTGCTTGCTCCTCCAACAAACATGTTTGGATTAAAATTCGTTCCTTTATAGAAAGAAGGGGGTCAAATGGGAAAGCTATTTAGCCTTCAGGCGTTGTCAACAGCCCTGGTATTCTCAGTAGTGTTATTCGTATTATCAGCATGTGCACCTGCAGCTGCTGGACAGCCTGGTCTTCCAGGTAATCCAGGTAGCGCTGGGATTTCCGGTGCTCAAGGACCGCAAGGAGAGCCTGGTCTTCCAGGTTTACCTGGTAATCCTGGTCCAGCTGGCGCTCCTGGTCTCCAAGGACCAGCAGGCCCGGATGGCTCTGATGCTGTAGCACCAGAAGGTAATATTGCTGTTAGTAAGTCTAGGATAACAATGTCTGAGGAATTTAGTGTTTCTGGTTCAGGCTTTAAGCCAAATGAACCGGTCGTAATACAGCTTAGAATCGACTCAACTTTGTCACCAATTATTGGTGGCGGAAGAGGTTCTCAAGTAAGTGCTAATGGTGCAGGAGCCTTTGAAGTATCTTTTGACTTCGTGTCTGAAAAGGGTGCTGTCATAAGTAGGGCAGGCGGCCCTTCCACTGTGTTCGCGCAGGGAGGAAGTGGCAGTAAAGCAAGTGCACCTGTAACAATAGTATCTTCGTCTTCTCCAGCTGGGTCCGTATCGGCTAGCTTGGCGGCGACACCTGCAGAAGCTGGTGGTACTTCCGTTGTTTACGGCGCAGGATTTAAAGCGGGAGAAATGGTTAGTATCATCGGTGTTGGTGCAGCTGACGGAGTAGATAAGATAATGGCAGGAGGAGAA
>CAJXEF010000081.1 GCA_913052545.1 uncultured Chloroflexota bacterium | reverse complement strand
AAGCCGGTGTAGCTCAGTGGTAGAGCAGCTGTTTTGTAAACAGCAGGTCAACGGTTCAATCCCGTTCACCGGCTCCATTTTGTGATACGAAACAATCCCCTAGAGAGTATCTAGTTGCTTTTCATTTGCTCGCTATCTTTTAATATGACCATAGGGTAACCGGACTCCTCAGAAACATCACAAACTTCTTGGTAGCGCAGTGCGGCTGTTGCCTGCCGAATAACGTACACCGCCGACTTCATATAGATGGTCGTGATAAGTAGGCCAATAGCGATGTCTGGCCACTTGGAACCGGAAGCCAGAACGCCCCCGGCCGCTATCAAGATACCAATGTTGGCTATAATATCGTTACGCGAACACAGCCAGGTGGAACGCATATTCAGGTCGTCATTCCGTCGTTTGGTCAGAAGAAATAAACAAGTACCATTCCCTAGAAGAGCCAGAATACCGATCAATCCCATGATTCGAACGTCCGGAACTCCTGGCGATACAAAATGATGTCCAGCCTGACCTAGAACAATTATGCCGAAGGCCCCCATGACAATACCTTTTAGCAAGGCTGCGCTGGCTTGCCACCGAGCACTCAATCCCACTACACACAGGGTAAACCCATAAACCAACGCATCTCCTAACATATCAAGCGAGTCTGCCAGCAGGGAGGTAGAACCGGTCAACAATCCAAGGAAAAACTCCAAAGCAAACATGGAGGCGTTGATTCCTAAAGCGATCCACAAAACCCTAGACTGATCCCCGCGTAAGGCCTCTAATTCGCATAATTTATCTTGGCAACAACTATCCACTCCACTATATCCTTGTCCTTAATTACTTAGGTTATAGACACTGATAATCCTATTACCGGCTAATTTTTAATGGGGAGTTGAGTATATGGGTGTCCCATACCGCAACCATTAAATCTTATACCATTGGCTATCACGACTGTTTCACTCACGGGCTCATAAGATCTCTGACGGGAGTAAAATCCGCGGTAGCTATCCCTTGAAAAGGAGAAAATAGTTCATGTAGCTTAGAGTAATCTTCCGTTTCTACCACAAAGTATTGTGCATGGGCCATCTGGCACTGTACAGCCGATATCAGCTCAACACCAATTTCTCTGGCCCTAGCGGGCCAGTCAGTGACTGGCGGACCCCCTCGTGGACCGGGACAGCTTTCTGGTGAATGGGTAAGAGTTGCATGAAATCGCATAAATCCCCTCAAGGTTCAGATAAATTGGTGAATTCTGATGAAATACTTTATAGCTGCTACTGCTGATACCCCAAGAACAAAGCTACACAGCAATTTGCATATTGCCTGAAAAGAAACAATCATCAGGTTACGGATGAAGCCGGCATCTATACCGCTCAAGGGACCGGATTCGAGTATCGGGTGTTAGTCCGGAAGTATAGCTATGGCGTCGATTTCGATCTTGAGGTCTGGAGTCCCCAACGCAGCGACTTGAACCTGGGTACTTACGGGGAAAGAGCCTGCAAATCGCTTCATCCGGACTTCACCCGCAGCCGGTGCTTCGCGCAAGTCAGTCACGAAACTTGTCACCTTCACCACGTTTGCTAACGAGCCGCCATTCTCTTTCAAGATGTACTCAAACTTATCCAGAATCGCCTCCGTTTGAGATGCAATATCACCGGTAGCAGCAGACGTGCCCCCAGCAGTGCTACCAGCGATGAATAACATATTTCCAGATCGTACGGAATGATGAAAGGCCCCGCTGGGTTGTGGCAATTCTGTGTAATTTCTACGTTCGAAATCCATATAATACTCCTGTATCACAGCTCAGTTCAGAAATTCAATTCTTAATCTCGGGAGAAGTCATAAGGCTGTCCCCCAAACAAACATAGTGCCAACGAATAGAACAAGATTAATGCCAATAACCAAGGCCTTATGCCTATCAGCATGTACAATTTTGACTCCAATTGACCTAATGGTATGGCGGTTCTCCCCCACATACATGCAATGTATATGATACATATTATCAACCCTGCTATTCCAAATATACGGGGTAACACCAAAGTCACACTAAGCCAGGCTAAGAGCAAAAAACCTATAGGTATTCCTACAATAGTTTTTACCAACAGTCCGCGTGTCAATTTAATATGCATGGTTTTCACCAGAACTTACACTGCCTCACATGGGTCAGATATATCCTACCTTTCTCATTAACCTAAATACTTAAGCTTAGCCAATACAAAGATTCAAAAAACCCATAAACTAGCACGGCCTTTCCATCATTCAAATAAATTAAAAGCTTGGTTTTGTCGGGAAAGGTGTAAGTTGAAGCTCATGAGTCCAACAAGACCTATCTTGTGTATGTAAATAATAGAAAGCTTCGGCTATCTTTACAGGATTTATCACCAAATCTGGGTTCTGCTGGGATCTTGGTAGCGCTCTCGTCCCTGGAGAGTCAATTGTCCCATCTATTACCACATTTGCCACGTGAACACCAAACTCGGAATATTCCTCTGTTAGAACCTGGGCTAAAGTACGCATCATAACCCTAGGATAATAAAGGGATTGACCCGTCATACGCTTTTTGCCACGTAACGAAGAAGAATTATTAGAAATTAGGAAAGATCCCTCCCCCCGTTGGCGCATAGCGGGAAGAACCTCTTTTGCGACTAGGAACGGTCCGCGGCTTGCGATATGTTGTGCTGTTTCAAACATTTCAACGGGAATGTGTTCAAGTAATTCTTGTTCTGGTGGTAGCTCGCGCCCTTCCAAATAACCCGCGTTGTATACCAAGACCTCCGGATCTCCTGCTAGTTCTCTGATTTGCGCAAACGCTTTGGATATGGAATCGCTTGATACCAAATCCAATTCCACTATCATACTATCACCACCTTGTTCCTTGATAGCGTTGTCGAGCATGGTGGCATTGGGACTACTCCGGGTTGTAAGTACTACGAAGAACCCTTCTTGGGCAAATTTCTGGGCGATGGCGCCACCCACGCCCCACCGAACGCCCACCGGTAAATCACTGTCATCAAGTTCTTGCCCGTGAGCCAATTTCGTATTGCGACCATCAGACTGCCACTTAGATGTAGCCCCTATAACTACAGCAACCGGTTTATGAGTTGAATTCATGTTACATTCCTCATATCGTAAAATTGGATCAACACCATATGCGCAAGTAAAGGAAATTTTTGATTGATATCCTGCCACCGCTAGTTTGTATTGTATCCGAACTACCATAAGTTAAGCTATCGACCAACATTAACCGCCAAAGTAAGCAAACCTAGGATTCCCGTCGGTGCCCTAGTTTCATATTTAATCCCGGTTTGAGCTGTATAATACAGGCATCAAGGTTTAACAGGGAGAGCAGGAAAATGGCGACAATCGACTGCCAAGTACACGCGTACGAAAGGAATAGCGCAGAGAGGCCTTGGAGCGGATTCCTACAGGGACCCGATGAAGTTACTGGTGACGACATGGTCGCAGCCATGGACAGCGTCAATGTAGATGGAGCACTTTTAGTGTCACCGTTCAGTATGTATCAATATAATCCCAGCTATGCTTTAGAAGTTTATTCGAAACATCCAACCAGATTCGGATTGATCAAGCCATTTGATCCGCACTCTTCGACCATTCCGGCAGACGTAGCAGAATGGGCAGATACACCTGGCGTGGTCGGTGCTAGAATAATGTTAAATGCAGAAGAATTTAAGCCTGATCATTCTGGTGTGAACCAAATTCTCGCTGCTGGTGGGCAAGCTGGCATTCCGGTAAATGTTATGTGTTCCGGCCGATTATCCCTGTTACGGAAACTAGCCAACCGTAACCCACACACGCAGATAGTTATTGACCATGTGGGCTTGATACAACCCCCAGCTCCCCCAGCTCCCCCAGACTCTTTTGCCGACCTGGCCAACGTTTTGTTGCTTGCTGAATGCGAAAATGTGGCGATAAAAATATCCGGAGCCTGCACTCTATCTCATCAACCTTTCCCTTATTCAGATATATGGGAACCACTCGGAGAAGTATTTAAAGCTTTCGGGTTCGATAGATGCATGTGGGGTACAGACTGGACGCGAGCCGTTGCTTTGTTAACTTATGAGCAAGGTGTCGAAGCGTTTCGAGTGACCGATAAACTAACTGAAGCGGAACGAGTTGGATTAATGGGAGGGACCCTGGAGAAAATATATAAATGGTCCCCCAAAAGCTAGTAGAAAGAGGGTATTTATCCTATCAGAACATGGACGGTAAAGGACACTATAACCAAATTCTGAATACTAGAAGAGTAGCCGTCTGGAACGACTAGGTCAGGTTGCATCCTCTTATCACATCTTCTCCCTTTTCAGTATCTTGTATTATAAGAACGGTATGAGACATTACTCTCCGCACTAACCTAGTCAATTCTCCAAATAATCTTTCTCCGCTGGCACTGTGAGGAAGTGTATTCAGGTAGCCTTGAATCATTTCCCTGGTTTCGTCGTTAATCGCAAATACTTGCCGATCAGATAAGACTGCACCAATCACCTTTTCATCAGTCGGATTATATATATTATCAATTTCACCAATTATTAACGCGGCCATTCAAAATCATCTCCTAGTACCATGATCCGACAATAGATCAGTTCGTTACTACCGATTACTGTATCCCAAATGAAATAATCTCGGGTTAGTAACGGCAAGATGTTAATTTTCTGATAGTGTGGTGTCAATTGAACACGGTAATGTTACTTATACGTCTTGTGATACATATTAGCGATCATTCTCTCAAGTATTAGATTACCATATAAGACCATTGGCCAGCTGATCCGCTGGCTTTGGCTCCATTATCCCAAGAACCATTCTAGAATACGTGGTATTGGTCATCTAGGAATTTCAGTTGTTATAAGTTAATAGACCATCTTTTAGATATAATGCTCACATTCTGATATATGCTATCTCGAATATATGCCATCAACGAAGATGATTTTTACATTCAGTAATTCACATGGCATCCGATTGCTAGCTTAAAGGATTTATAAGCCATGAAAGAAGTCGGTTTAACTCTTCACAACAAAAAGAAAGCTTATCAAGGATATACCCTTATCTCTCCCATGGAAGGAACCGCCACTTACCTACTAGACATGTCGGGACGAATCGTTCACCAATGGCTATTACCTTACAGACCAGGGGATTATGGCTATTTATTGGAAAATGGGCATCTCCTAATAGCAGGAAGAACAAACAAAGGGCCTGTAACCATCGGCGGCCGTAGCGGAATAATAATGGAATTCAACTGGGATGGCTCCCTGGTATGGGAGTACGAAGACCCAACACTTCATCATGATTTCTCCAGAATGCCTAACGGAAACACAATGGTCATGGGATGGGAATTAGTACCACCGGAAATCCAAAGTCGCGTACAAGGCGGTGTACCCAACTCTGAGCCTCCTGAGGGATTATGGTGCGATTATTTTAGGGAAGTCTCCGAAGAAGGTGAAACTGTTTGGGAATGGCATGCGTACCAACATTTGGATCCGGAAATCGATTCAATCTGCCCTCTCCATCGAAGAGACGAATGGACTCATAGTAATACGTGCTCTGTATTACCCGATGGCAATATTCTAACCAGCTGGAGATTATTGGATCAGGTTGCTATCGTAGATAAAAACACGGGTAACTTCAAATGGAAATGGGGAAGAGAAGAATTGGGACACCAGCATGATCCGAATCTGTTGGAAAATGGCAATATATTAATATTTGACAATGGTTGGCATACTCTGACAGCACCAAGTCCCGGTTCACGGGTCATTGAAGTGAATCCCAAAACCGACCAAATAGAATGGGAATACAAAACGCAGCCCCCATGGGATTTCTTCAGTTCCTTCATTAGCGGAGCCCAACGACTCCCCAACAGGAATACGCTGATATGCGAAGGTATGACTGGCCGAGTTTTTGAGGTGACCTATGCAGGTGAGATGGTCTGGGAATACATAAATCCATTTTACGGTCCGGACGAAAGATTTGGTAACGTCAATAGACTTTTCCGTGCCTATAGATATAGCCCTGATTTCCCTGGTTTTGCCAACAAAACCCTTGACGCTCAACAACATAACTGGCTCAGCCACCTATATCAATGAACAATTAATATAACCTTGATTCCAAAGTAAGTTTATGGATGCAGAAGAAGCGTTAGACATTGAAAACATGCGACAATCTGGGGGACCTTTAGATAATCCGAAGAGTTCCCTACCATTGACTCCCGGAATCCTATTCCAGGTGTTCTGGGTTGCATTGAGATTAGGATTGACCTCATTTGGAGGTCCAATCGCCCATATAGGTTATTTCCGACAGGAATACGTAGCTAAGCGCGGCTGGTTAGATGAACAAAGTTTTGCTGACGTATTGGCATTGTCCCAATCTCTGCCGGGTCCAGCCAGCAGTAAAGTAGGCATCATAATAGGTACAATCCGAGCGGGCTTGCCCGGCGGGGTTCTGGCGTGGCTTGGATTCACCATACCTTCAGCTATTGCATTGATAGCCTTTGGTTATGGGTTACAAGAATTTACTGTATCCAACAGTGGATGGCTTCATGGATTGAAAATAGCTGCGGTTGCGGTGGTAGCACAGGCAGTCTGGGGGATGAGCCGAAACCTTGCACCGGACCGAGAACGTGCCAGTATTGCTGTAATCGCATCAATAGTGTCCTTAACATGGGCCACCTCGTTTACAGCAATAATTATTATAGTTGTATCAGGGATTATCGGTTGGAGATTCCTTGAAGCGTCCAATTTGGAATCCAGCAGGGTAACTATATCTGATCGGATTAAACCATGGGTAGGGATTTTAACTCTGGTAATATTTTTCAGTTTGTTGATTGGATTGCCTATCCTGAGACAACTTTTTGGTACAAACCAAACGTTACTGGTAATAGACAGTTTTTACAGGTCTGGATCCTTGGTCTTTGGAGGCGGGCACGTAGTATTACCCCTATTACAAGCTGAGGTCGTGGACACGGGATGGATCGCAAAAGAGACCTTTCTGGCTGGCTATGGTGCTACTCAAGCAGTACCCGGCCCTCTATTCACATTCAGTGCGTTCTTGGGAACCGTAATGACTTCCCCTCCAAATGGCCTTGTCGGTGCCGTGATAAGCTTGAGCGCGATTTTTTTGCCAGCTTTTTTTCTAGCGATTGGACCCTTACCTTTTTGGGATGTTTTAAGACAACGTCCGGATTTACAATCCGCTCTCAAAGGGGTGAATGCCGCTGTAGTTGGTTTACTATTGGCCGCCTTGTACGATCCTATTTGGACAAACACCATCCAAGAACCTTTAGACTTTGCGTTGGCATCTATCGCATTGGCAATGCTCATGCTCTGGAGATTGCCGCCGTGGGCCGTAGTGATACTTTCCTCTTTAGCGGGTATGGCATTTAGCAGTTTTTAAATAATAAAACACGATCGAAACTAGGCGGGGAATCACATAGGCTCGAACCGGTGCCTATTTATCTAACGCTAAATAGATGTTGAATACGTGATTTTAAATTAACCAAACGTATAGGAGAATATGAATACCAGAAACCTAATCGGTTATGGAGCCAACCCACCAAAAGTCGAATGGCCCAAACAAGCGAGAATCGCGATCTCGGTCGTAGTGAACTATGAAGAGGGTTCTGAATACTCTACATTAGACGGGGATCCAAGAGGAGAAAGCTTGGGAGAATCTCCATCCAATGTCCCTGTCGGAGATCGTGATTTAGCCAACGAGTCCTTCTTTGAATACGGTAGTAGAGTCGGTGTTTGGCGAATTATGAACGTGATGGATCAATACAATGTTAAAGGAACATTCTTTTGTTGTGCTCAAGCATTAGAGAAGAATCCTGAGGTAGGTCCAGAGATAGTCAGGCGCGGTCATGAGGTCATGGGCCACGGTAATCGTTGGGAGGAATACTACAAAATGGATCGTGAAACAGAGCGCAACGCGATCAATCAAGCCGTTCAATCGATTACCCAAACCACCGGACAAAGACCTTTGGGCTGGTACACACGTTATGGACCCAGTATCAACACCAGAGAGTTGGTAGTAGAGGAAGGGGGGTTCATTTACGATTGTAATGCCTACAACGATGACCTACCTTATTACACCACCGTGCACGGGCAACCATGGTTAGTGGTTCCCTATTCCCTGGAGGTCAATGACACTAAATTCTGGCGAGGGGAATTGATTACGCCAAACGATTTTTTCGAAGCAGCTAAATCTTGCTTTGATATGCTATATGAAGAAGGAGATTCTCATCCTAAAATGATGTCAATCGGACTACACTGCAGGATCATAGGTAAACCGGGTCGAGCTTATGGTCTGAAAAAATTTCTCGAATATGCATCGCAAAAAAACGACGTCTGGTTTGCAACGCGACTGGAGATAGCACGCTGGTGGCTCGACCATTATCCATCGTAATAACCCAACTATCAGGGTGCCACTAATTAACTGATTTTCATACTAGAAATCACAATAAATGGTCACCGGTCATACTATCCAAATCGACAATCTACCCTTCTGTAGCTACAGTGTATTTCCCCCCGACAACATTTAGTTGATCTCCTGTAATGTAACTAGATTCGTCGGAAGCCAGGAACACACAAGCATTAGCTATATCTTCAACTCGTCCCAATCTACGCAGAGGAATTTTCTGAACGCTTTCGTGCGTATTCCATGTACCTTGTGAAAAACGTTCGGACCATTCAGGGTTATTACGGGCTGTATCGATAGTCCCAGGGTTTATCATATTGGCTCTAACATTATCTCCGGCAAACTCAGATGCAACTGATCTGATAAACCCCCAAAGACCAGTTTTAGATGCTGCTACAGCACTGGTCGAAGGCCTCCCTATTAAAGCCGATGCACCACCAATTGCGATTATGCTTCCCGTTTGGCGCTCGATCATATTAGGGAGCACTGCCCGGGTGAGATAGAAGCTCGAATCAAGATTAATTGCAAAAATACGGTGCCAGTCCTCATCTGTTACGGTAAGAAGCGGATGATGAGGTCGAATAGCAGCATTGCATACCAGGATATCTATCTTACCAAGAGCTTGAACAGAATTCTGGACAAGTACGTTACACTGATTTGAATCCGAAAGATCTGCCAACCCGCGGTATGTTTTGACTCCTAGACTTTGACATTCTTCAGCTACATCTTTCAAAGCATCCTCATTTTGTAACGCTGAGAGAGCGAGATCTGCACCTTCTCGGGCAAAAGCCAGTGATATCTCTTTACCGATGTTGCGGCTGGCACCGGTTACCAGAGCAGTTTTACCTTTTAGTCTCACAGATTTACCTCTCAATATATTTAGTTATTTACCCCACTTTATAAACGAGCCACCCAGAGCCAAGTAGGTTATCATTTCTGTCCAACATCAAACCATATCACTGAATCTTTACGGATTGAATGAAAACACAGTCTTATAAAAATCAAGATAGTCAAAGTGATCAAACTCCTATAAATGCTTGGAGTGACTGACGTAGATATATTGTTCAAAATTCCCTCCTTTCCGATTTTGATTAATTCTTCCAAAATTAATCAAAATCGTCGCAGTCTTGATAGCCACGTTAATCAGATTCACGCTAGCAGGGGTGGCAGGCTTTGGTGGTGGTGTAGTAATACTCCCAATCTTAGTCTGGGTAT
>CAJXEF010000080.1 GCA_913052545.1 uncultured Chloroflexota bacterium | reverse complement strand
ATGGTAAATAACCAAAATGCTTTGATGACTGCCGGTTTTTGTCACGAAGATCCCAAGGTGGTTAGTACTAGAGGGGTAGAACTGGTGAACTGGTATTTGGAGCAGCAGCGCGAAAGGGCACGATTAGTGTGGAAAGGGGTTGATCCCGCTACTGTACCACCTGATTATCAAGGTTATTACGAAAAGGATATGAGGTTAGCTGCAGGACCGCATCCTGGAGAGAAGACGGCTCAAGAGGTGGTAAAACAGGGTACATCTTTTTTGGTCGGCACCCCGGAAGATTGTATAAAATTTGTTGAGGCATATGAAGATATGGGTGTGGAGCAAGTGTTCTCTCTTAATGCTATTGGTCCGGAATCACATGAGGAAACTATGAACACTCTTAAAATGTTTGGTGAACATGTCATTCCCTATTTTAAGGCTAAAGAAAAAGCGTCAAAAATTAATTCTAATTCATAATTTGATCTATATAGATTTTCTAATAATAAAACGAGTCGGTGGTTGGGTTGGGAGCTTTATCAATTTTCGGAAGGCATAGATCTCCGTAAGCAAGCCAATATGAATGGGATTCGTAATTTAATTTTGGCATACGCTATCAAAGTTTATTTTTCGAGGGGATCGAGTCGAATCGCTTGAGACCCCAGTTGAGGCCATGCTGCGGGTGCACTCGATTTTTCGAGGCGCTCCTTGATTGGCAGGTTTTCGTCCCAATAATAACCAATGAAACGTTTCCCGGTTATGCCTTCTGATTCTTCAGATGACAGCCAAATGATCGGTTTCTGCATGACACTGGGTTGTATCATGTAATCTCTACTGTGTGTGGTGTTATCGGGAATCAAGTCGGTGTTAGCCATGCCGCCGGGGACCAGTACATTAACCGTTACTCCTGTACCTTCTAATTCTCGCGCTGCCATTGCGATCATAGCTTCGTGAGCGGCTTTTGATGGACCGTAAGGGGTAGCCCCTTCCCTATACATGGTGTTCATGCTGGTGGTGACACCAATGATGCGGCCCCATCCCTGTTTAATCATGTGCGGAACAACAGATCTTGTCATGTAAAAAGGTCCGTTACTGTTTACCGATACTACTCTATCCCACTCTTCGGGAGAGACTTCCCAGAAATTGTTTTTACTTTGGGTACCGAGCAACATGTTCTTGGGCGCAATACCCGCATTATTAACCAATATGTGAAGGCCCCCAAGCTCTTCGATTGTTTGTTTTACGGATCGTTCTGCCTCAGTAAAAGAGGAAACGTCTACCACGTGAGTAGTGACACAATTATCTCCTCCTATCTCCTGCATATAGTTGGAGGTTTCATCTAGCCATGCTTGATTAATGTCCATCATAGAAACCCGGGCACCTGCTCTCACTAAAGCCTCTGTCATGGAACGGCCCAGTCCTCTAGGGCTGGCTGCACCGGTTACGATAGCTATTTTCCCTGCTAAGGGTCTTTCAGTCATGTGCCCTCCTTTGATGCTATTTACAGTAAATCTCCAACTTCTGTGTATTGCCTCTCTGATTGAGACGAAGTGCTATATCTTGCTTGGTAGTTCAAGGACATTTTGGCTCTGTTTAAGTTCGGATGAGTTTCCTGTGTGTGATTTATGATTTGACCGTTGGATAAAGAACATATTGGCAAACCACCTTGAAATACAATCTTGTTCCCGATAATAGCCGGTATTTTATCCCCGGGAGTTAATATTCCTATTAAGTTAAGAGGATCGCAGGCGGATATTGTAATTAAAGCGCTTTCTGGGTCACTGTTGCGGTTTGAGCGAAGCATTTCGATTGCTTCTGGGGTCGCGAATTGCTCGCCTATAAAACCGCTGACAAAGCGGCCTCCTCGGATTTCACCCTTGGCCTCCATCCTACGTAGTATGCGAACCATATAACGCCATGGAGGTGCTATGGGTTCCCGGTAAAGAAGTTCTGGGAATATGATTCCGTACCGCGATAAAAGTTGCTTGGTTTTCGCTTCAAAAGAGCCATCTAGGTTATCAATAGAATTATCAGGAAGATTTAAAAGGGACCAACGACTTGAAGGAGTTCTGTTTATTCGATGGTCTCTACGGATCCGTGAATACCTGCTCTTCATTAGAACAGTTCTCTCAATTCGGCCTCTTAAAGGAAAAAATCCATCGGTAGTTACTAAGCCTAAAGCAGCTAATTTCCACAACGTTTCATCTACATCGGATCTGAGACGGTTGGCTGCGTTAGCGATCTCTGAGGTAAATAAAGCCCCGCGATTGTTCAGTAGTTCAAGGATGTCCCTATAGGAACCTCCTAACCTATTAGAAACCTGGTCTATTTCAAGGACATTATTCAGTAACCAGGGTAGCGATTCTCTCAATGCTATTGATATCGGGGTAGTCCGATTTAAGGGTGTTGAACGACCTGGTCGAGCACTTGGCAGATCCTGATCAGTTTGTTTGGAGAAACGTCCCCAAACTACATTGCCGGCCAGACATAACTGGTCTAATTGAGAGGCCTGGTAATCCACCAACCTAGCACCGAGTAATTCAGCCTCTAATACTCCGGCGGGGCATTCGAATCCTTGTAATAATTCTGCTACATCTAAGAGCCCATTTTCACCGTAAAGACGGGTCTTGGGATGAACATGTTGCCATTTGAATAAGAACTCAAGTAATTGAGATGGCGTAGCAGGTTCGATTTCTTTCCGGAGACGTCCTACCGTCGCATTATGTATTTGGGCTAAGACGCGTCGGTAGCAAAATTCTTCATCTAAGATCTTGGGAGTGAAGTGACCTCGCAGGACGAGTCCTTCGTTTTCGAGCTGCCCCAGAGCAAAGTTCACGTCATCTAAAGTTAGATTTAAAGTATTTGCTAAGGTGGCGGGGGTTATCGGTCCCGAACATTCCAACCAACCTCTTAGCAAATCTAAAATGATATCTTCGGTTGAAATGTTAATTGAAGGTAGCTCTTGACTTGGTGGTTCGGGACTGATGATGCTCTCTGGGAATAACTGGTTGTAGGAAGTTAATTTCTCAGCCGATACCATAAACGAAATAGAATCCGAGATCTTGAGTTCGTACGCGCGTTTTTCTAACACTAATTCTTGAAACCATAATGCGTTTTGCCTGTCTATATCACTTGAAGATAATCCGGCCAGTTGTGGCTGTTGCCAGGGTAGAAGTCCCAGGATTAAAAGAGCTTCATGGAGTTCTTCTTTATCTCGAATCCGTGGCCACGCGTTTATACTACAATCTTTAATGGATTGTTCGTCCAAGAAACCTAGCTCTTGCGGATTGTCAGGAAGCGCTCTTCTTAAGGATACAGCGCGAGCTCGACGCTCCTCTAACGGTGCGTCGTCAAGAAAAGCGTACGGCTGAGCATTTAGAATTTGCTGGGCGAAAGCTGATGGTTGAACCGTATCCTTGGCGAAAACTTCTATATCACCTTGTTCCATGCTCGCCAGTACTTTTTTGAAATTAATAAGGTCCATAGCTTCCGTTAAGCAATCGCGCATTGTCTCAAATGTCAGTGGATGGTCGGGAATTTCTATTTCACCAGGCAAAGCATTATCCTGGCATGCTACTTGCGCTGGGAAAACTGCTGCAAGCAAGTCGTCCGATCTCATTCTTTGCAATGGAGCAGGAACCTTTCGACCTCCGCTGAATCTCAATATTGCTAGGGCTCGGGTCGCACTCCATCGCCACCGGGTTCCGAAGAGCGGGGATTGAAGTATTGCTTGACTCAAAACAGTCTCGGCGTTCTTTGATTTGATATAGGTGAAGATTTCATTGAGTGGGAATGACAGTCCGGGGCCTAGAGAAAAGTTCAATCCATCGTCAGTAGCTGCAGCTTGAAGTTCGAAATCAAAAGATCTGCAAATTTGTTTCCGTAATGACATTCCCCAGGCGCGATTTGTCGCTGCGCCGAGTGGAGCATGTATAACTAGTTGCATGCCACCGCTTTCGTCAAAAAAACGTTCGGCAATAATGCGATTGCCTGTAGGTATCATACCTAGGACTCGCTTGCCTTCTTGGAAATAGGCTACTAATTGGCGACTTGCCTCGATTTGAATCCCGGATTCCTCGATTATCCAGTTGGTAGCTTCGGCCGGTTGTTCCAGTCTCTCTTCTATTCCAGTTCTTATGCGGCTGACTTCGTCGGATAGTTCGATGGTCCTTCCAGGTGACTCGCCCAACCAGAAAGGGATTGATGGTGGCTGACCCTGGGCGTCCTCGACTCGTACCTTATTTTTTTCTACCCTCTTTATCTTCCAGGGGGTGTTTCCGAGTAAGAAAATGTCTCCAGATAAACTTTCAATGGCGAAGTCTTCATTTACGGTACCAACGAAAATCTCTTCCGAATTAGTGATGACATCGTAGTCAGCATTTTCGGGTATAGTACCCCCACAGGTTATAGCCGAGATACTGGCCCCTCTACGAGCTTTAACTCGGTGGTTTATACCGTCTCTATGTAAATGAGAACCTTTTCTACCCAGTCTGGGAGCGAAACCCGAGGACAGGGATTCGATCACCTGGTTAAATTTGTCCCTTGGTAGTTCCATGTATGGGTACGCCTGTATGCAAAGGTTAAATAAATCAGCTTCGTACCAGTCGCCGGTTGAACAGGTTGCTACTATTTGCTGCGCTAACACGTCAAGCGGCCATTTTGGGACATTAAGAGTATCGAGTGTTCCTCGTTTGATCCCGGATAGTAAGGCTGTGCATTCTACTAATTCATCACGAGTTAATGGGAACAACCGACCTTTGGGAACTCCGCCCACCGCGTGGCCGGACCTCCCGACCCTTTGTATAACCAGATTAAATGATCGGGGAGATCCTAGTTGACAGACCAGGTCAATATCACCGATATCGATCCCTAGTTCTAGGGATGCTGTAGCAACGCAGACTTGTACTTGCCCGTTTTTTAACTTGTCTTCTGCTTCTAGTCGGGTGGCTTTGGATAGGCTGCCGTGATGCGGAACAACGCAATGTTCTCCCATCCTCTCGGACAGTTGATGCGAAACTCTTTCAACCATTCTCCTTGTATTACAAAATACTAACGTAGTCTGGTGTTGCCCCGCCATCTTAGCGA
Organism: uncultured Chloroflexota bacterium; assembly: GCA_913052545.1. Next base: position 4,570 of record CAJXEF010000080.1, on the reverse strand, counting down.
TGGTGTTTAACGTCTCGTCCCAGAGTTCGTGGCTGGCTATGGGACCCAACTCCATGCTTGGGATGTGTAAGTCTAAATCTAGTCGTCGAGTCTTTTCGGCTTCAACGATTAAGCAATTCGGTTTGCCGGCATCGTCGATGGAACTTGTACCGACCAGGAACCTCGCTGTTTCCTCGATCGGGTTTTGAGTAGCGGAAAGACCGATGCGGGTAATATTTTGTTTTGATAGTGCGCGTAACCGTTCAATAGAAAGTGACAAGTGAGATCCCCGTTTATCTCCAGCGATCGCGTGTATCTCGTCGATGATGACAGTATCTACTTCTTCTAGCCCTGAACGGCCACTTTTGGAGGTAAGGAGAATGTACAGGGACTCAGGTGTAGTAATTAGGATGTGAGGTGGTATTTTGGCCATTTTCTGACGTTCAGAGGGTTTCGTATCCCCGGTCCGCAGCCCTATACGGATTTCTGGAAAAAAATGTCCGTTTTGCCGAGCTAGTTGTCCTATTTCTTCAAGTGGTTCGGATAAATTCTTTTGGATATCGTTCGACAGGGCTTTAAGCGGTGATACATAGACTACTTTTGTTCGGTTAGATAGATCACCCGCAATACCCATCCGTACAAGGGTGTCGATACACGTAAGAAAAGCAGCCAGCGTTTTACCTGATCCGGTAGGAGCAGCTATTAACGTGTCGATATTTTGGCTAATAGCTTGCCAGCCTTTTAATTGTATTTCGGTCGGCACCTCAAATTTCTGAGAGAACCATTGTTGAACTAATGGGTGAAACTGAGTGGTAGACATACAGGCATATTAGCATAATGAAGTGATTAGATCAGGCCAGACTTGTCAGGAACGAATTACAATATATATTATTGATATGCTATACTTTTTCTTGCATGGTAAGCCGGTATTTGTGTTCGATCCTTAATTACATTCTGTTTAAGGGGGAATAGAGAGATGGTTGCTAGCAAATTATCACTTGGTAACACAGAGATATTAGTATTACATGATAATGAAACCTCCTTGCCTTTAAGCATGACTTTCCCCGGCGTAGCTCCCGAAGATTGGATTCCTTATCAAGAACAATATCCAGAAGGTTTCAATGGCCCCGATAACCTGAAAGCTCATTTTGAATGCTATCTAATTCGCTCAGAAGGACAGACCATTCTGGTGGATACCGGGCTTGGTGGCAACGAAACTAATGCAGGATCAGTGGAAGCTTTTGCTGGCGGAGTTGGCGGTAGATTATTATCGGAATTACAAATTGCTGGAGTTGCTAGAGAAGATATAGACACCGTATTTTTCACCCACTTACATCCTGATCACGTGGGCTGGAACCTTACTAAGAACAAGGATGGTGTTCCTTTCCCGACTTTTCCCAGGGCCAGGTATATGGCCCATCAAGCGGATTGGGAAATCATGAGAAAACCGGAGGTCCAGGAAGCTTTTCCTGCCCCGTTCTGGGAAGAAACTTTAGGACCTCTAGAATCTTTAGGTGTCACGGAGTCTATATCCGGTGAACATTTTCTTACCCGCGAGATAACCGCAATTCCTACCCCGGGACATACTCCCGGTTCCATGGGATTGGTTATCAAATCAGAAAGTCAACTCGCTTTGATTCTTGGTGATGTGTTTCATAGTCCCGCTCAGATTGCCCAGGAAGATTGGGTTTTTAGCTTTGATATGGATCCGAATGTAGCTATACAAACCAGGAAGCAAATGATTGCTAAAGCTGAAAATGAAGAGGCGATTGTGGGGATCTGCCATCACTCGGGTTTCGGACGTATCTTGCGGTTTCAAGGGAAACGTTACTGGAAAGCTTTGTAATTTAATCAGCGAAATAACCGTTAACCCTGACCGATAACTATCATCGACGTAGAGTAGAAGCATTAAATTCTGCTGGGATAAATTTGTTATAATCACAACTCGCGAGTTTCGTTTATTATGATGAGAGGGATTGATGAAAAAAGTTCGGAGTGAAATTAGCGGCATAGTTTTTAGTATTCCCTGGCTGATAGCGAAAGATCATGGGCTATTTGAGGCTGAAGGGATTGACATGGAATTTATCAAAGCCCAGGGGAACAGATCGACCACTCGTACCGAGAACCCGAATGAAGTTAACCCTATATTGAACCACGTACCGTTTGAGGATAATCAAGTTTCCATTTACCGAGCTTGAGAAGAGGGTCAGGTCCGTCGGGCCTATGAAAGTAAACAGGGAGCCAAAGTTATTGCTCTTCGCTCGGCTGTAATGAGCCAGGCTGTTCTGGTTATGCCGGATTCACCTCATAACTATCCCGGTACTCTTAGCAATAAGCCGGTTGGAGTTACCTTCCATGCTGCAGCACATTATGTGGCATTGAGGCTTTTGGAGGGATATGTACCTAACGAAAAAATAAAGTTGGTTCACTATGGATCACCCAAAGCTCGGTTTGAAGCCATGCTAAATGGTGAAGTGGACGCCTGCGTTGTGATGGAGCCCTGGATTACCCTGGGTGAAAAGATAGGTTGTAAATCATTGGCTGAAGGACATTACCTGGGTGCCGAAAATGCTAGCGACGAAATGGATGAAGAGACCTTTGCCGCTATAAATAGAGCGGTTTTTAAAGCAGTTGATATGTTCAATGCTGATAAACGGAAGTATCTTCATTACTTGATAGATAACAATCAAGGATTTTCTGAGGTCGCTGGAAGATACGGCGGCATAACGGTAGACGATTTTTCATTACCCAGGTTCCGGTATACCAAAGAAACTCATTATTCCGAAGAGACGATCGAGGATACGTTTAATTGGATGATGCGTTGGGGCCTTTTAGATGGTGATGCATGTTCTACGGATCTGGTCGATAGCAGAGTCGCATCACCATCTCTCGCTGACGACTAGCAACAACCCGGGATTGGCTTGTCATACCTTAGGATTTATCAAGGAGTAGGACTGATCTCCTACTCCTTATTATTTGGTGTCCAGGTGATAACAGTTCAAGTACTGAGATCCTGTTTGTTTACTAAAAAATTGGAATTCATGTTTTTGACATACTTATCGAGTAATCGTTGAGAGGAGATATCATGGCAATTGCTTCGAATCTACCGATTGATACCCACGCCCATATTGTTCCACCTTCTTTGGTGGAAGAAGCCAGGAAATCGGGTGCTAACTTGGGTGTCACAGTCGAGGATACTGATCAAGGACCTGCTCTTCAATTTGACGGCCTAACACATCTTCGCCCCGTAGGCGGATTAGCCAAATTAGAGCCCAGATTAGAGTGGATGGAACAACAGGGACTGGGATTACAGATCCTGGCGTCCTGGCTTGATATACAAGGTTATACCTTAGGTGTCGATGAGGCTGCGTCGTGGGCTAGATTGTTTAATGATCATCTGGCCGAAATAGTTAAAGCCAGGATGGACAAATTCCGTGGACTGGCAACAGTCCCTATTCAAGATGGTATGAAAGCGGCCTTAGAATTGGAATACGCGGTAACGCAGTTGGGTTTTCTTGGAGCGATGCTGGCAACAGATCCTGTTGAGCAAGACTTGTCAAAAGAAAGTTTTGAACCATTTTGGGCTGCCGCCGAGCAGTTAGATGTTCCAGTGGTACTTCATCCGCCGTCCCACGGATTCGGTGCGAATATCGAGCCGGGTTACCTTACTTTCTCTTTGGGCCGAACACTAGATACCACCATCACTTCTGCAAAATTGGTTCTTGGTGGCCTTTTAGATCGTCATCCGAATTTAAAGTTGGTCTTGGTACATGGTGGCGGGTTTTTACCCTATCAGGCGGCTCGGATAGATAGTGGTTATCTGAGTGGTCAAGGGCGTCCCACTGAACTGAAGCGTGAAAAACCGTCGGATTACTTACCTTTAATGTATTACGATACTGTGGCGGTATCCAGTCCAGTAGTTCGTCTTATGAAAGATATAGCCGGCTGTGATCATGTTTTGTTGGGATCTGATTATGTTTTTGCAGGCCCAAAACGTCAGTTAATTGAGAACGTGGAAAATGCCGGGTTTTCTGAAGAAGAAGTGTCTTTGATCTGTTGCAAAAACGCCCGTAAGTTGTTCTTAAAAGAATTATAGACCGGTATGTCAGTGAGAGTAGTCTAACGCCTATATCCCTTGATCTGACTGTTTACGAGGCAATCAATCCAGTTGAGGATCATCTATTAACCTACGCATATTAAACCTCGGATCTTTATTGGGCGCCGTGAAGAACCGGGAGTTCATTTTCTCCACTCCGAAGGTAATATCGCTATTTCACTTGATGGTGAATGTTCTGAAATGGGGTGATTTTTTATACCAATCCTTTTTTTATTTCGGAATCGTGCGGTGGTTAAACGACTTCAGTATTGACAGAATCTGTAAAAGGCAATAATCTTACGGGCTAGCGAAATAATGCATACATAAACACCTGAAAACGGATAGCAAAGACAAGGAAAAACCCTACGAATGCCTTATTACATTGGTAATGGCGATTGTATAGATTGTAAACCGTAAAGGGTTTACGACACCAATCTTAAAACACGAGGAAATGACCACATAGAGATCTAAGGAGTGTAAAGCATGAACCACGGT
>CAJXEF010000079.1 GCA_913052545.1 uncultured Chloroflexota bacterium | reverse complement strand
CTCTCGGCCTCTGCCTCCGCAGGGCAGCGCTCTATCCGCTGAGCTACAAGCGCATACTAGGAAACCTCCGCTTATTCACTTAACATAAATATAATAACATTATGGATCCTTTTTATCATTTGGTGCCGAGGGAGGGATTTGAACCCACACGTCCTAAAGGACACTGCGCCCTGAACGCAGCGCGTCTGCCGTTTCGCCACCTCGGCGTAGCGATTGTTAAAACGTTTTAGAGGTCACCCTCCGAACCAATTATATGGTGGGCGATGGAGGATTTGAACCTCCGACCTCCTCGGTGTGAACGAGGCGCTCTAACCGCTGAGCTAACCGCCCTATAGTTACACCTGTATTAATTATAAGTATGAGTCCTACCCACCGCAACCCTTGATGTTTATGAGGCTTAGAGATTTATTGGCGATTAATGGTCCTATAGATCTTCTTAAGAGGCTGCTAGTTGAGTGATGTAATCCTCTGTCTGAAAAACAATTTGCCTTATGTCATATCGAGGAGGGCATTAAATATATATTAACATAACATACATTGTGCGAACCATATAGAACGTATGTTCTATATCTTAAGGTTCAGTAGTCAGGCGCATTAATAATAAATATATATAATCACTTAATATTTGCGGTATCTTTTCCCAATCTTTTTATGTAGCTCATAATCACTAAAATCTAGCATAGTAAGGGGATTTACAGGTTATACGTTGTGCGAACATGTTTATAGAACAAATCTTCCCATCGAATGCTACCCTCTACAGAATTTGCTAACGACCGTTTGGATGTGCAAACGATAACGGCCCTTCAATTCCTATCAACTCCGACTCGATTTGTTGGAGTAAATTATCTAAATTCCAACGTTGAGCTCCCGAGATCATTATACTGTTTAGAGTCTCTGATCCTGGCAGTAGGCTAAGATCAGTTTTTTCTGTATCTTCTTCCAATAAATCCATCTTGTTTAGAACCAAGATTCTAGGCTTATCGAGCAAGTTCAAGTCAGCCAATGTCTCTTCAACTACCTCAGTTTGTTCGACCACTTTAGGGTGGGTTACATCGATGATGTGTAAGAGGATATCCGATTGTGTTAACTCTTCTAGCGTGGCGCGGAACGCAGCTACTACGGTGGGGGATAGCTTTTGTATAAACCCGACTGTGTCTGTTAAAAGGATCTCTTGTCCAGATGGGAGACGTACTCGTCGGGTAACTGGATCGAGGGTAGAGAACAATTGATCTTCCGCTTCGACTTTGGCATCGCTTAATGCGTTAAATAACGTACTTTTACCGGCGTTGGTGTAGCCAACTAAACTGGCCATTGGAACGCTCGCTTTTTTGCGTCTCTCCATAGATTGGTAACGACGTTGTTTGACTTTGTCTAGTTCAGTTTGTATTTTCTGGATATGGCGCCGGATTATTCGTCGATCAGTTTCTAATTGAGTCTCACCGGGGCCTCGTGTACCAATCCCGCCTCCCAAGCGTTCTAAGTGAGACCATTGCCCTACTAGCCGAGGAAGTAGATATTGATGTTGTGCTAATTCAACCTGTAATTGTCCTTCATGCGTTCGGGCGTGGCGCCCAAACACATCTAGAATAAGGGCCGTTCGGTCTATTACTTTTATTTGGAGGGCCGATTCTAGATTTCTCTGTTGAGTAGGAGTAAGTTCATCGTCAAATATGACTACGTCGGCCTGTTTTTCTTTGCTTTCTTCTTGTAATTCCTGTAATTTACCCTTGCCAACGTATGTTGACGTAAATCTTTCTGCTCGTTGGGTAAGTTCTCCGACGACTTTCGCCCCTGCGGCATTTGCAAGGTACGTTAATTCACTTAAAGTGTCTTTCAAATCCCATAGATGATCGCCGCTACGTAACTCTACTGCTACTACGAGGGCCCTTTCAGGTTCTAATCCGGTAGATACTGTCTTTTTGGCGATATTAATTCTCCGCTAGGGGGTTGGAATTTGCCAAGATTCGAGTCTCTGGCACCCCTTCTCAATTTGCTCATCGGGGGTCGTAAGAGAAAGTCTTATGTAACCTTCTCCGTATAAACCATAGCTTGATCCAGGAGTCACTACTATATCTATGTCTTCCAGTAATCTGGCAGCAAACCCTGCCGAGGTATAGCCATTAGGGACTGGAGCCCAGATGTACAAACTCGCTTCAGGAGTCGTCACTGGCAAACCCATAGAGGTCAGAGCGTCAACAACTCGGTCTCGCCGTTTTTGATAAATTGCGACGTTATTGTCTATGCAATTTTGAGAGCCAGTTAAAGCCTCAATCGCCATCTCCTGAACAGCTTGTGGAATTCCAGAATCCAAATTTGCCTTTATTTGGAAGAGCGCTTTTATCATGTCAGCGTTGCCAACAGCCATTCCTATCCGCCAACCCGTCATATTATAAGTTTTAGAAAGTGAATGAAATTCTATTCCAACTTCTCGGGCGCCATCTATTTGCATCGAACTTGAGGCCTTATACCCGTGGTATCCGACCTCGCTGTATGCTGCGTCATGAAGCAATGCGATATCGTTCTCTCTGCAATACGCAGTTATACCCGCTAGGTCTTCTATACTCGCGACAGCACTTGTTGGGTTGTTTGGGTAATTGACCCACATAATCTTAGCCGATCTGGAGATGTCACTCGGGATTTCGTTTAAATCCGGTAGCCAACCGTTCGACTCACGGAGAGGCATTATATGGGACTCAGCCCCTGCGAACATCGTACCGACTCCGTAGACAGGATATGCAGGGTCGGGAACTAATGCTAGGTCACCGGGATCTAGGAAACAAAAAGCGACGTGTCCTATTCCTTCTTTGGCTCCGATCAAGGGGAGCACTTCCGTATCCGGATCTAACTTAATGTTGAAACGTTTTTCGTACCAGTAAGAAATTGCTCGTCGCAGTTCTGGTAGCCCATCAGTTTCCGGATAACGATGGTTAGGCGGATCTTGTGAAGCTGTCAACAGTCTCTCTATGATCGGTTGCGGCGTTGGAATATCTGGATCACCAATTCCGAAGGTAACCACGTCAGCTCCGGCAGCCCGTTTTTCGGATATAATCCTAGATATCTCGACAAAGGGATATGGTGCCAATTTATCTAGGCGTGTAGAAAAATTCATAATTTAGGCCTTACTACGATATTAATTTTAGATTCCCCATTCACCAGTAAATACTTCCTCTGCAGGTCCTTCCATGAGCACCTCATTCTTCCCGTCCCAAGAAATGTTCAAGGTACCACCTGGCAACGTTATGTCAACAGTATTTTTTGTTAAACCAAGCAACTTACCAGCTACAGCTATAGCACAGGCCCCAGTTCCACAAGCCATAGTTTCTCCGGATCCTCTTTCCCAAACTCTAGCGCTTAAATGAGTTTCATCTGTGACGTTTACGATCTCAAAATTTACTCTCTGGGGAAACATAGGATGTCGTTCGACTAATGGGCCGATATTGTGTAAAGGAAATTCAGATACGGGTTGGTCTATGAAAGTGACCGCATGAGGATTACCCATTGATACGAAAGTTAGGAATAGCCGAAAGTCACCCGGGTGGATGGCGTATTTTAATATCGGTCCTCTATCTCCGGCCATTGCCGGATCTAGCGAAACTGGGATATCTGCAGGATTTAGACGGGGTATCCCCATTGCAACTTGAGCCCCAGAAACTTGCTTACCTTGGTACGTCGGAGTCACCGTTCGCAATCCTGCTAGAGTGTCTATTTGCAAACTACTAGTCGTACGAGGTACTATCCCGTGGTCAATGGCGTATTTGGCAAAACATCGTATCCCGTTTCCGCACATCTCACCTTCAGATCCGTCTGCATTAAACATGCGCATTCGGAGATCAGCAGTATCGGAATCCATTATTAAAATCAGCCCGTCTGATCCAATCCCAAAGTGCCGGTCACTCATGGTTCTAGACAGGTCTGCCCAATCCTCTTCCATTCCACGAGCGTCGAGATAAATATAATCGTTTCCTGCGCCGTGCATTTTAGTAAATTTCATTACTGGTCTCCCTTAGTAGTCAGATGCTTGCGCTGTCTCGATAATAAGAGGACGGTTTACCTTAAAACTCTGGTATTTAAGAGCAGTTATTGTATCATAGAGGGCGGTTGAGACAGATAGTTCTTAATTAATGTGGATGCCTGCTCATATAGGTCTACATTGTTAATGTGCAGCCAGTTGATTCTGGTATCTTCCGGTTTAAACCATGTGTATTGACGGCGGGCTAATCGGTGTGTTTGAAATTTAGTTTTTGATATTGCTTCTTCTAAAGAGTACGCCCCTGCCAAATATTGCCCCAGCTCTCTGTATCCTGGGCTTGCCAGGCTGCCTATACCCGTTTTATATCCTTTGGTCGTTAACTCTTTGACTTCTTCTAAGAAACCTGTCTGCATCATACGATCTACCCTATCGTCGATCATTCGGTACAGATCCGACCGGTTAGTGGTTAGTCCTATAATAAGGGGATCCGCTGAAGGATGGCGTTGTTTCGCTAATTGCGATGGTTTGAATCCAGTTTCTTCGATAATCTCCAAGGCTCGGATAACCCGTCTTACGTTTCGCGGGTCAATTTCTGAAGCCCTTTCTGGATCTATTACGGCAAGTTGATCGTGTAGAAATTTCACTCCTTGTTCTTCAGCTTGTTTTAGTTTGATATCTCGAAACTTCTGGTTTGGGAGCGTGTTAGGTACACGCCAACCTTCTACAATCCCCCAGATATATTGACCCGTACCTCCACATATAATCGGCAGGTTGCCGCGTACAGATATCTGTTCCACAGATTCAGTTGCTAGTTGGATAAACTCCCCTAAACTGAAATGATTATCAGGTAGGTTAATGTCAATCATGTGGTGAGGGACACGGGTTTGGTCTGATATGGAAGGTTTGGCAGTTCCTATATCCATATGTCGGTACACTTGCCGACTATCGGTATTGATAATCTCCCCAGAGAACTGTTCTGAAATGTTTATTGCTAACTCGCTTTTACCTATGGCTGTAGGCCCAATTATCACAACCATGTTTGTCTTTTTAGTAGCCATACTAATTCAATTTGCCTTGGCTTCTAGCGTTAACGCAACAATCTGAGAAAATAGATTGTAATCTAGGCTTGCGCCACCTACTAGAACACCATCTATTAGTGGATCGGCGGTAAAATTCACAACGTTTTGAGGCGTAACGCTTCCACCATAGAGGATCCGGGGTATGTTATAAGAATCAGGATAAATCTCTTGTAGCACTTCGAAAATGCCGTGAGATATTATTTCGTGTACCGCTTCTTGAGAAGGAATTTTACCTGTTCCAATAGCCCAAATTGGTTCATAGGCTATTGTGATGGATGTAATGTCAGCTACATCGGCCAATCCCGATTTTACCTGTGTTCTAACGACAGCAGAGGCGTTACCTGAGTCCCTTTCTTGTTCAGTTTCTCCTACACACAAAATTGGCTTGAGTCCATTATCTAAGGCTGACACAACCTTTATGTTGATAAATCTGTTAGTTTCTCCAAATAGTGAACGTCTTTCAGAATGCCCTAGAATTACGTATTCGCAGAGTCCGGCTAGCATACTGCCCGAAACTTCCCCTGTAAATGCGCCGGACTGGGCTGAGTGCATGTTTTGTGCACCAATTTTTATTGATGAATTTTCTAAGACTCTGCTGACTTCAATTACGAACGGAAATGCCGGGCAAACTACTATTTCCGCGTTGGGGTTGGGAGTCAGACTATCCTTCAATGAAGCGACGAGTTGTAGAGCCTGCTCAAGGGAATTATTCATTTTCCAGTTACCAACTATCATTGGCCTAGGCATTGGATTATTCCTGCTTACGGGCCAAATTTAGTTAATTTCCCAGCGTGTGATAAGCCTAGGTGCATCACTGATGTAGCTGGGATTCGCCCTATAGACCCATTCCCACATGAACGTTCATCAAAAGACGGTATACCCTCCCCTTTGGTAAGTCGAGAATTAAGCATGAAAGGGACTGGATGCCAGCTATGTGCTGCCATGATAGCGGGTGTTGAATGATCACCGGCTACCATAAACACGTCAGGGTTCAGTGCTCTTATTGACGGGATCAGTGGATCTAGATCCTCTAAAGCTTGGACTTTAGCATTAAAGTCACCATCTTCTCCTGCTGCATCTGCTGGTTTGTAGTGGATGAAGAAGAAATCGTGATTGTTGTAGTTTTCTTTCAGAGTCTGTACTTCATCAGAAAAGCTCTTGCCAGTAGGTATAATGTTCATGTTCGCAACTGTGGCTAATCCTCGGTACATAGGATATGCTGCTATACCCGCTGGATTGAGCTTGTATGTTGAACCCATAGGCGGGAGGGCAGGCAGCTGGGCCCAACCCCTGAGGAGTACCATGTTAGCCGGCACTTCTTCTGCCAGAAGCTTTGTGGCGTGCTCTACGAATTCATTGACTAACGCCGCCGTTTTCTGGGCATTCTGTTCCAGAGCTTTCACTTCTAATGCAGGGACTCCATTTATTTGAGGATCTGTCTCTGTTATCTGTTCCGATAATCCAGTTCCTCTTAAGCGTAGTACAAAACGATAATCTTGTACCGGATATACATCCAACTGAACTCCAGGGAGCTCAATTTTATCTAGTCGTTCGCAAAGTGGTGCACTAAGATGTGTAGGAATCCTTCCTGCCCTTCGGTCGGTTAATAGTCTATCATCATCAACCGTACAGAAATTGCCTCTAGCAGCGACATCACCAGGCTGAAGATCCACATCGATACCCAGAGCTTCAAGAGCACCTCTCCCAATCATATATTTCAAGGGATCGTATCCAAAAAGAGCTAGGTGTCCAGGACCACTGCCGGGAGCTATACCGGGTAAAACTGGAGTGGTTAGACCACAAGCGCTTTCCTGAGCCATTTCATCTAAATTAGGTATTTTAGCCGTCTCTAGTTCCGACAATTTGGTTTCAGGATGAGCTAGCCCTCCTAATCCATCTACTACCAATAACACCATTTTGGACGAGGTGGATACATAACAGTCCTGCACTTGTTCAAGATCTATCATAGATTAATACTCCTGGCATTTGTAATTCTTTATGCATCTGGCAAGGCAGATATTCCGGGCAAATCCTTACCCTCTAAAAACTCTAGTGACGCCCCGCCTCCCGTGGAAACATGCGACATTTTTCCCATCAAACCTAATGCTTCCACGGCTTCTGCAGTTGATCCGCCACCAACGACTGTAGTTGATCCGGTTAAATCTCCTATTGCTGTAGCTACTATGCGGGTTCCATGGCTGAATTTGGGCATCTCAAACACGCCCATAGGGCCGTTCCAAATGATCGTCTTAGATTCAGCCAATGCACGAGAAAAGATTTCAGCTGATTTCTTGCCTATATCCATAATATACCAACTAGCAGGTACGTCGCTTATAGACACCGTCTGTATATCAGATGGATTAGGAGAGAACGCGTTTGCGACAATCACATCTTCCGGTAAATGTACAGATATATTGGTTGATCGGGCGCGATCGAGCAAATCACGGGCGAAGTCGATCCGATCCTTCTCTATGTTTGAAGCCCCTGTAGAGTATCCTTGGCTATTGAGGAACGTAACCGACATTCCACCTCCAATAAATAGGTGGTCTAGTTTATTTAAAATGTTTTCTAAAACTAAAATTTTGTCACTGACTTTGGCTCCCCCAAGTAATGCTGCGAAGGGTGGCTCGGGAGAATCTAGTGCTTGGCTCATAGATTCTATTTCTTGTTGTACCAACAACCCCATAGCACTGGGCAAAAACTCATTTATACCTACGGTAGATGCATGGGCTCTGTGCGCCACAGCGAAAGCATCCATTATAAAAAGGTCTACCATGCTGGCAAGCTGCTCGGCAAAGTTCGGGTCGTTTTTCTCCTCTTCAGGGTGAAATCTTAAATTCTCCAATAGAATGATATCTTTTGAGGCCATAGCGTCTATAGCGGACTCGATTTCAGGTCCTACGCAATCAGCTAAATTTAGAACAGGCATTCCTAGGAGATTGGCAAGCCTGTCGCCGACAGGAGCGAGGCGCAATTCTTCTTTGACACTACCGCCTGGTCTTCCTAAATGAGAGCAGAGTATTATTTTACAGTCTTGATCTATCAGATATTGGATAGTAGGAAGTGTTGCTCGTAATCTTTGGTCGTAATCTGAAATCGCTTCTATTCCTTGTTCAATGGGTACATTGAAATCAACTCTCACTAAAACTTTTTTCCCGGAGATGTTTAGATCGGTTAGTGTTTTTTTGGACAAATTTCTCACCGTCTCCTTCTAAGAGCCAATCAGATTAATCCAGTACCTTATGCTCGGTCGTCAGTAAATGTTTGGTTGGTTTCTATCTGGATCAATGATTCAAATGTCCTCAAATCATCGCCTAAGATATTGATGCTCCGTAAGGCTGAGAGGGATTCTGATACTAGTACTTTTATGAGATCCTCAGTGTAATCTTTTGCGGCACTTTCATTAAGTAGTTCTATGACTTTCAAGGTATCTGCTGGTTCTAAGACACGTTTCATGTAAATGTTACCCAGCTCCCGTTTGACAGATAGATTCGAGTGCTCGAAAGCATAAATTAGTGGAAGACTTTTTTTCTTTTGGATTATATTACTGGGTGTCATACCATCTCCCTGAGGGCCCCATAGTTCTTTGATATCTTTTGTCAGCTGCGAGGCCATTCCTAACTTCTCGCCAAAAATTGTAAATTGGGTAATAAATGTCTGATCGGCTCCTGCAGAGAGGGTCCCAAGTCCTCCTCCGCAACCTGGTAACGCCCCTGATTTTTTTTGAATCATAGACAAGTATTCGGTCTCCGTGACTAATAATTGGTCGTGAAAACTTAGCTCCATATATTGCCCTTCACAAAAGGACAAACAGGCTTCATCTAATACCTTGATAGCTTGCAAGGTCAAATCTGGTTGTAGATTATCTTCTGATAACCGCATGATGGCGGTTCTGGCTAGGGCATGTAATCCATCTCCTGCATTTATGGCTTGGGATGGCCCCCAAACCCACCAAATGCTGGGACGATCCGGAGATTCATCACCTCCATTTTGAACATCTCCATGGACTGTTGTGAAACTATGTATTAATTCTAATGCTGCAGCTGCTGGTAGCGCTGGACTAAAGTCTTCTAAAATATGTTCACATGTCGCTAATGCCAATAGGGCCGGCAAATGCGCATCACTCGGGTTATCTTCGGGAGCCCCGTGTTGATCCTTCCACCCCATGTGATAACTCAGCATCTCATAGAGGAGCCCTTCTCTCGATGAAATGCTGGATTTGAGTTCTTGTTGTAGCGCTTGGCTGTATTTATCGTATTTTATTTGGTAGCTGATATGATCACTTTTACCTGTTAAAAATTTGGGTGACAAGACTTTGAATCATATATTGTGATTTTACGTATGACAGCTATAAGCATGCAAAGATCTCATCAGACGTAATGACTCCATCTCTTAAGATGGTTATTTCGCTGGAGGAGACATCAACCACGGTTGAGGCTATTCCTAAGGGGCTAGGTCCGCATTTTAATATGCCGTCTAAATGACTCCCAAGTTCTGTTTCTATCGATTCGATTGTCATTAGATCAGGTTTCCCACTCAGATTTGCGCTGGTACCAGTGATCGGGAGTCCCAGTTCCTCGATGATTGCCAATGGTACACGGTGGTTAGGTATTCTCACGGCTATGGTATCTAACCCTCCGGTTGCGATGTATGAAACAGTATCACTTTTAGACAATACCAAGGTTAATGGTCCAGGCCAAAATTGATGTGCTAGGTTGAGACTCGTTTTGGAAACTTCTTTGGATACCATCTGCAGTTGGTCTACGGTCGATATCAAGACTGGAAGAGCCAAT
>CAJXEF010000078.1 GCA_913052545.1 uncultured Chloroflexota bacterium | reverse complement strand
GCTGAAAACGGGCTAGGTCAAATGTTCGTCTCCGGTGATAACCTCGGAGATATGACTAACCAAGTACAGAGGTTCAACAGGATCCGTCACGGACTTGGACTTCCTCCTGACCAGCCTACCACTTTATTATGGATGTACTGCGCGGAAACATCTTCTGAAGCTGAAGAAGGGTGGGAATATTTTTATAACCAGCTGACTGCTGCCCAGCACCATTATTTTGAATGGAACAACCCGGGTTTTGAAGGGATTCACGGATATGAAGAATACTTGAAACGCCAATCTGCTGATGTCGGCACCGCAGACGCAAGTTACGCCGCCCGTCGCGGAACTCAACCTATAGGTACACCAGATGAGATAATCGATAGAATTAAAGCTATGCAACGAGCTATGAGCATGGAGACCGTTGTAGTACACGTTTTTTATGGTGGGATGCCACGGGATAAAGCTGAGAAGAGCCTCAGACTATTTGCTGAAAAGGTGCTCCCTGAAATACAGGCCATGCCAACTCCAATTAATCCTAGATCACTGGGAGAGCCTGTCTCATGAATAATGAATACAGATAGAGCTAATTGCTGTTAACCTTAAAGGAAAAATTGACCACCGTTAAGCAATAAACACTGGCCTGTTATATGTCCAGAATGCTCGCTCACCAGACTTGAAGTTAAAAAAACACCTTCTTCAGGAGTTCCCAACCGTTCAGACATACTTGACCTATTAGTTGTCAGGAAGTTCCTGTCATACGCGTCGGGGCTTATCCCACCTATACTTATGCAGTTCGCGGTGATGTTGTGGTCTTTATATTCGCGGGCAATTCCCCTAGTTAACCCTATTATGCCAAGATCGGTAGTAGCCGAGGTAATATGAGATCCTCGAAACCCATCTGAACCAATATAATTAATAATTCGTCCCCACCGGTTCTCCACCATACTCGGCAATATCGCCTGACAAACTATCAAAGCGCCTGTAACCTCCACCTGTATCTTCCGGCTCCAGTTTCCAAATGTAGTCTGAGCTAGCGATTCTGGAATAGGATCATAATTGGCATTATTTATTACAACATCAACCTTCCCAAAATTCTCTATTGCCTTATGAACCAGATTCTTTACCTCATCCTGATTTCCAACATCGGATCTGTTAGTTATAGCCTTCGCACCTAGTTCATTAACATTGGAAATAACTCCTGATAGAAGGCTAGTGTCATCAGCAGTATTCAATATGAGATTAGCTCCTTCATTCGCGAATAATGAGGCCAGCTGAGGCCCGAGATTGCGAGCTGCTTCGGTTATCATGACTGTCTTATTATCCATTTACCTACCTCATACGCGGTGGTTTGAAAAAAATAATATCAGGACTATATTAGGGGCATACCGTATGTACCAATATTGGATTTACAAAAAATGTGCCCCTCCGTTTACTAGATAAGTTTGGCCGGTGATATAACTAGCCTGAGCGCTGGCCAAAAAGATTACTAGTCCGGCGCATTCCTCTACGGTTCCAGTTCGTGGTATCGGTATTTCTAATAATGCGGGCCTCGCTTCCGGATGGTTATCCTGACCAGCGGACCTTTCGACGTCTATACTTCCGGGCCCGATGCAGTTAGCAGTTATGTTGTATTTACCATATTCATGAGCCACTGCTCTCGTGAATCCCTCACACGCCATCTTCATGGTACCTTGACCCGGAGAGCCTCGAAATGGAGCTATACCTGAATAATTAATAATCCGGCCCCATTTTTGGCTGACCATGGAAGGGAGCACTGCTTTGCATATGAGAAACGGAGCGTGGACATTTACAGCAAGGGCCTCTTCCCAGATGACGGGAGTTATGTCCGCTAACTCTGCTCTAACTCTCCATGCAGCATTGTTAACCACCACATCAATCTTTCCGAATTCTGAGATACTCTCTTCGATTAATTCTTGGACTTGACCTTCGTCCGTAACATCACAACGCCTGGTTATAATTTTTGTTCCGTGTGCAGCGGCCAGCTCAGCTGTCTCTTCCAACAACTCCATGCTTTGCCGCGTACAAAGAACCAAATTAGCTCCCTCTGCAGCGAAAGCCAATGCGCTAGCTCTGCCATGATTCCTGGTAGCCCCCGTAATGAGCACAGTCTTTTCTTTTAATCCAGTATCCATATTTCGCCCGTACCTTGATAAGAGTTGTCTCGAATAGTGGCTATAGATAACCAATTAGGATAGTTTAACGTCTCCTTCGATTGACCGCCATATCCACTTCACTATGAAAGGATGAAAAATCTAATTTATCCATCAGTCCCAAATTTAGATATAATAGCTTTCATAAAGGCTCAACAAATCAAAGCGAGTCTAATTACTAAATCATAGGGCCAAATGAACAAGGTAGAGGGATATATAGGAGATAACCATGACAGATCAGGTTGAGGTATTCTTTCACTCCCAGCAACCATACGTTCACGTCAAAGAAGAAGACATCTCTACTTATGAGTCCGGTCGGCTTGGTTTTCCAAATACTTATTTTGATCCAGAAAAGGCTCACGTCCTTTACAACCATTACCATGAAGAATATGCCTTGGCAGATGAATCCGGAATAGATGGAATAATGACTAACGAGCATCATTCCGCTTACTGGAACATGAAACCTTCTGCGAATCTTGATGCAGCTGTGATAAGTAGAATCACAAAAAGAGCACGAATCGCAATTCTGGGTAATATCATCCCTATCAATAATCCGATAAGGATGGCTGAGGAATTAGCCATGTTGGATTGCTACTCTGGAGGCAGATTAGTCTCTGGCTTTGTCAGGGGCGGAGCAGTGGAGACCCTACAAGCCGGCCTCGATCCAACAGAGAACCGGGATCGTTTCGAGGAAGCCCACGACCTCATTATCAAATGCTGGACCACACCTGGACCATTTCGGTGGGAAGGGAAATATTATCACCACAGAACTGTTAACCCTTGGGTGTTACCCATGCAAAAGCCTCATCCGCCCATATGGTTTCCAGGTGGAAGCAGTCCTGAAAGCGTTATTTGGGCAGCCAGCCGCGGCTACACATACGTTAATCTTGGGGCTCTGATGGACCTGACACTGGAATTGAAGCAAGTTTATATCGACACAGCAAACTCAGTTGGGTTCAAGCCCGGCCCCGAACATTTCGGCTACCAACTCCGTGCTCTGGTAGCTGACACGGACGAACAAGCTCAAGAGATAGG
This sequence comes from uncultured Chloroflexota bacterium, assembly GCA_913052545.1. The sequence goes on along the minus strand of CAJXEF010000078.1, from coordinate 6,656 downwards.
TCGTAGCTTCTTATGGAACGCCGCCTACCGTATGAAAGGACCCACTGAACACAACGATCCTCCAGGATACCAATCTCGCATAGCAAGTAGCATGAGCCGCCGAAGAGCCGGAGGTCCTGAACGTATGATGAGCTATGATGACTTACAGGACGTAGGAGCAATAGTTGTTGGAAGCCCAGATACAGTCATAAAGAAATTGAAGAATACAATACAACAATTAAACCCCGGATATCTCATACTAATCGGAAGCGATGGCAACATTCCACATAAAGACGTTATGCGTTCTATCGAACTATTAGGGAAAGAAGTCATTCCAGCGTTGCATGAGATAAAACTCCAAGCATACCAATAAACGGCTCTCATACTAAGAAGAATTTATAGAACTAATCGCTAGAGGCCAATATCTCCAACAGCGTGAAGCTTTCTTCTTTGTTGGAACAGATGACATGGCCAATATGACGGAGTTTGTAAGGCCAGCATTTCAATTAGTCACGTTAGTAGATCAGGTCTATTCCCTGTCGATGTTAGACAGTAGAAATGTCTTCAAAGCTATTACTCGCCGATGTCTAGAATACCTCTTGAACATATACTATTCACAGCATATTATGAGCCTGACAATTTTTACTGGAATTGAGGAGGCCATTAATGCCAGATCAGACTAAATACAGGGTTAAAGCCAACTATATCGAAGTTTGTAACTGCGATCCGGGCTGTAACTGCAATTTCGGTGGCTTTCCTGATCACGGTACATGCGAAGCATTAGCTGCTATGTTGATTAATGAAGGTACATTTGGAGAAGTAGATTTAGCTGGCATGAAGGCTATAGTAGCCGTTAAATGGCCCGGAGCTATACATGATGGAGAAGGCACAGCAGTCCTCTTTATTGATGACTCTGCAAACCAAAATCAAGTGGATGGATTAGCCACTATTCTCACCGGGCAGGCGGGTGGAATGCCCTGGGAAATACTAGCATCAACGATTTCATCAGCGGTAGGGCCAGTTGTCACACCTATCCAGATGACCATGAACGGTAGGAACAGTCATTTTAGTATTGAAGGTATACTCGACGCCCAGATGGTCCCTCTGAAAAATCCAGTGACAGGGGAAGAAAATGAGGTACATATAGTTTTCCCGAATGGCGGTATGATCTGGAATGACGGGGACATTGCAACAACATCAGTAATGCATATAGAACATGAAGAGATTACATTCGATCACCGCGGACAAAGTGGGACATTTGCCTCGGTAGACTGGAGTAATTAGATCTTTCCCTCATCATCCAACATACGGGAGAAAGAGGAATTGATGCCAGTATGTTTATTTACGATCCGAAGAGGACCGCTGTAAGAAGAGCTGTTCGCGAACCTGTATATCTACTAGGTTATTGTCTTAAGAATGGCTCTTAAACAGCCGCATATTAGACCATCATCGGGCTAGTTTTGGTCAACAATTAGCGAACTTCAGCCACGACAGGGTTCGTTAGCAGTCCAATCCCAGGTATATCTACCTCGACCAGGTCACCCGGCTTCAGAGCCACCGTAACACCTGTGCTTCCGGAGAAAACCAGGTCTCCTGGATAAAGGGTAACCTGCTGACTTATATAGCTAATTATCTCGTTAAAACTGAATAACATTTCTTCAGTCCGACCATGCTGAACTTCGTTCCCGTTCAGCCTGACAATCATATGGAGATTCTGAGGATCGCAGTCGGTATCTATCCATGGGCCAACTGGGGCAAAGGTGTCGGCCCCCTTAGCTCTCCAAAAGGTCCAATCATCCTTCTGCCACACCCTGTCGCTAACATCATTTCCGCAAGTATAGCCGAGTACATATTTCCGAGCATCTCGGGCTGTCACACGGTGACATCGCTTTGCTATAACCGCCACAGCCTCTCCTTCATAATGGACCTCACCAGAAGAATCGACAGGAAGTACAATTGGATTCCCTGTCCCAGTTAAAGAACTTTTAGCCTTAATCCATGGTTCGGGATGTTCAGGTACAGTGGGGTTTTCCTCTCCTAGAACCTCAGCTGCATACTCCAAATGATTGGCGAAATTAAGACCGGGACACCAAATTTCTGATGGGTTAGTTGGTGCCAAAAGTTTCACCGTCTCCAAGGGATGCTTGGTATCGGTAACCCGAAATTTGTTATAGATACTACCTCGGATTTCAATTACATCGTCTCCCGTAACTAGTCCATGCCGAACTCGTCCGTTTACGCTGAATCGTGCGATTTTCATTACGCTCCTGCCTCTCCGATCAATGGCTTATACCACCTGAGACGATTTCCTAAAATAATCCTAGTCCGCAGGGTTAGCAACAAGCAACTGGGTCCGAGCTTTGATCTGTTCATCCCATCCTCGGACCCTCATATCTATCATGAGGCCATCTGGTCCCTTGTACTTTCTATTAACCGTACTACTACCAGGGCACTCAGTTCCATTCTCAGCTTCAAAAGCTGCGATAGATTCATCCAAATCGTCAACATAAAATCCAATGTGATGGATCCCAGGTACAGTTGATGGACCCTCTCCTAGATTTGGTGCATCTTCGCATCCAACTTTAAGTATGGCAAAATAAATATAACCATCACTTAACCATACTCCTTCAGAACCTGTATCACGCGGTGTACGTCGCAATTCTTTCAATCCGAACACCTTTTTGTAAAACTCAGCTGTCTGACTAGGATCTTCAGTATGTAGAGCTATATGCTTTATGCGCGCCATATGTTCTCCTCAAATTATAATCTCTTACTGACCACGAATATTATACCCAGATTCTACTTTTTGCAGTTCTGTTAGAGTAGACTATCTGAATAACCTAGCTTGGAATTTAGATTTCGCTGATAATCTATTCAACTCTGTAAGACTGTAAAGAGAAATTCAAACAATAAGGACATACATCCGATAGGATTATGTAATTGGCGGTGAGTTGGAGTAATGCCGCGCATCAGTAACAACAGATACGCGCGAGTCCTGTCAAAAGTTTATTTTGGATGGTGGATAGTAGCGGTAAGCGTGATAGCCGACGGGTTGAAACACGGTAGTTTCAACCGGGGTTTCACAATTTTTGTAGTACCTATCCGCACAGACCTGGGAGTTGGAGTCGCCGCCATCTCCATAGCTGACATGCTCGGCAGGCTCACTGGGAGCATACAGGGGCCAATAGTTGGTTATCTCACCGACCGATGGGGACCCCGGTTGATGTTAATTATCGGAGCTATATTATCTGGCCTTGGATTCATATGCTTAGCGTTTGTTAGAAACTACACCTTTTTTTTATTGATTTTCGTCGGTTTATTATCAGCTGGTTTCCGGTCTGGTTATAACTCCGCCTCACTTACTGCAATTAACCGCTGGTTCAGAAGAAAGCGGGCATTTGCTATGTCTATAGTCTCGATCGGAAACGGGCTAGGCGGTTCGTTGGTCTTGTTAACGGGTTCGATGGTAAATACCTTCGGTTGGCGGCCCGTAGCATTTGTATACGGTATATTGATAATTGGAATAATTTGCCCTCTTTCGATAATAGTCCGTGATCACCCTGAAAATATGGGGCTACTGCCGGATGGAGACAAACCCAATCCCAACTCTGAATATCAATCAAACTCCGATCCTGAGGAGTTATCCAGCAACCATACATTTCCTGAATGGGATTTCACCGCGCGCGAAGCCATGATTACTCATACGTATTGGTGGATAGTACTCCCCGTTGGCCTAAGCGGCGCAGTACATTCTGGAATGAGATTTTTACTCGCACCAGTACTAATTTGGTTCCTGTCCGAAAGCAATCGTTCTGAAGAATCTAATTTATTGATAGCTTCAATATTCGTTACAGTAATGGCATTTAGCACCATTGTTTCAAACCCTAGCATAGGGTGGTTAGGAGACCATGTATCCAAACAAAAATTAAGCGCCATATGCATGTTATGTGGAGCCGGGTCATTATTGTTATTAGTCAATCAAAATGGCAATCTTTATATCCTTACAATGTTTTGCGGATTGATGTCTATAGCAGAAAGTTCAAACCCTTTAGCCTGGGCAGTGATGGGAGATTGTTTTGGACGCAAAAGTTTCGCGACCCTCCGGGGGTGGCAAAACGTTCCGGATCAATTAATGGCCATGAGCACTCCGGTATGGATGGGTTTGATATACGACAGCACAGGCAGTTACTATTGGGCTCTACTGCCCCTTTTTGCTCTCTATGTCTTCGCAGCTATTTTGTTTTGGACAATCCCAAGGCCTCATATGCCCAGTAGATTAAAAAAGCAAGAAACCAGTCTTATATAATTTTTGAATGAACATAGACCAGTCGATAACAAATCCTCCAAATCTAGGCTCTGAATAGCAGCAGAATACCGCTTGCGCATAACATTATTTCAACTAGGATTCCAAACGTTTTCGGTGATAGGTTCCTGATGACTAACCTGCCCAGGTAACTTGCAATAAAGCCAATTAATCCCAGACTTCCTGCGATAACGAGATATTCCGTTTCGAGTAACCCACTCCCACCAAAGACGATTATTTTAGGCACTTGCGTTAACAGTACTATCATACCGGCAGTCCCAATATAAGCCCCACCACTCAAACCATATGTAAGCAGAAACGGACTCCGTAAAGGTCCAACCGTACCCAGGAACCCATCGATAAAACTAGTACCGGCCCCGACCCAAAAAAACCCTCTTACACCCAACTTTACGTTGTTAGACCAGTGCGTGTGTCGGTATAAAACAAACAGAATTAACAATAAGCCTAGGATTTTTGTAAGAACATATAGCGGAGTAATCACATATAAGTAGCTCGCAACAGCAATCAACGGAATAGCCCCAAGACAGGACCACAGGACAATTTTCCATTCGATGCTTTTCCAATTAAGCGCAGTCCGAGAAAGCCCTGCAATAAAGGAGACCACGCTGATAACTGGAACTGCTTCCCGAGGTCCAATAACCCATACCAATATTGGCATGATTATGATTCCACCTCCGAACCCCACAACTCCAGCAACCATGAAGCCTATTAAAGCTGTCAACCCAAGGATAAGAAACGGTAAATATTCAAACATATAACTAGAAGATAGCCGGCCTACCAGGAGTAAATGATTTCGTTAACCTAATTAAAACCTTGGGTTATCCCGAACCAAGGCAACGCCCCCGTACGTTGGCGACGGAGCAGGGAACTTACTACGGCCACCCATTGGTTGTCAACGTAAACCTCACCTTCTTCCCTACGCGGGGTAATAGACAGCCCAGTTTCAGGGCAATTTCATTTAACTTAAATATTTACCATCACAAGATCCTTGGCTTTCCTAATGGAGGGTTAGTCTGATTATTAAATCCTTTACTTGACTGGCCACATCAAGCACCCTATAGTCAGGGCTATAAGAGAACTGATTTCATTGCTCAGTACATCACCTACAGGGGGAACCTAATGTCTGAAAGAAACCCATATATCGCGGCCTATGTTCCGGAAGGTAGTATAAGAGTTAGCTGCATCCAACATACCAACGTATCAGTCAGCGACGTTCAACGCAGCCAAGAATGGTATAAAAAAGTATTCGGAGCCGAATGGACGGAAGAACAGCCGAGGTACCTTAAATTAGGAACCTCCGAGGTTCACATAGCGGTTAGAGGAGAAGCTAATCCCCACCCACGGAATCACTTTGCAGTAGAAATAGAGAACTGGGATGCTTGGTTGAATAATTTCGAACGACTAGGTGAATCCTTACTAGAAGAGCCTAATACCAGCGGCGGAAAGCTGAGAGGTTTCGTTAATGACCCCGACGGTAACCGTATTGAAGTGATGTGGCACGCTGACTGGCACAAAATCTACTAAGATGTTTAAGCCATAAATAAGTAATTATTATTCACAAGCCATGATAGAGAAAAACCTTGTGGTATGAAGTATATCTTGGCCCTCGATCAAGGGACTAGCAGCTCTCGGGCAGTTATCTTCGATGAAAACTTGTCCGTAAGTGCAGTAGCTCAAGAAGAACTTTCAATTGTGTATCCACATTCTGGTTGGGTAGAGCAGGACCCCAATTCTATTTTGGGCTCGCAGATTAGGGTCGCTAAACACGCTTTGCAAATCTGTGGGAAGGCAAGTAACGACATAGCTGGGATTGGAATAGCCAACCAACGAGAAACCACAATTATATGGAATCGTGAAACCGGCAAGCCTATTTATAACGCCATAGTGTGGCAAGACCGAAGAACCGTTGAGGCTTGTGATCTAATTCGAGAGGAAGGTCTCTCTGAAATAATCAAAGCCAAAACTGGTTTGATAATCGATCCATACTTTTCCGCGACTAAAATACATTGGATTTTAGACAATGTACCGGGAGCTAGAAAAGATGCTGAGGCCGGACTCCTAGCCTTTGGAAACGTAGATAGCTGGTTACTCTGGAACCTAACCGACGGCTACATACATGCTACAGACATCACTAATGCTAGCCGTACCATGCTTTCAAATATCCACACCGGAGACTGGGATTCTGAACTCTTAGAAATCTTTCAAGTTCCAAGGCAGCTTTTACCCGATATCAAACCAAGCAGCTATGTGTTTGCAAACGCTCGACAAAAGGTTTTAGGGACCTCGGCTCCGATAGGCGGGATCTCCGGAGATCAACAAGCAGCCCTTTTCGGTCAGGCATGTACGAGTCCGG
>CAJXEF010000077.1 GCA_913052545.1 uncultured Chloroflexota bacterium | reverse complement strand
AGTCTTTCCCTAAGCAGGTTGGCAGCCCCTAGAGCAGCTTGGCCGGCCGTATAGGTTACCCTACTTCCTCCCGGTCCTGATTCGAAATCTATAGCATCGGTGTTCCTGATCTGTATATTCACGTCATCAACAGGGATTCTCAAAGCCTCGGCGACGATTTGTCTCATTACTGTAGAAGCTCCTGTACCGGTATCCCATAACGACATATACAGCGTAACTAATCCGTTATCATCAATGGCCACACTAGCTTCCGATTGGCCGGACCCCTGTGATTGATCTGCAATTGCGATCCCTCTTCCCGTATGGAGCGATTTCTTCTTATCGCCCCAATTCGCAGCGGCTGCAGCCTCCCTAAGAGTTTCTTCGGCTCTTATACCATCCCAAGATTCTCCAATCGGTGACACGTCTCCAGGCTTTAAAATATTCATCAGACGAAATTCATATGGATCTAGACCTAGTTCCTTAGCAATCATATCCATATGAGATTCAACGGCAAAGCCAACTTGAGGTTTAGCAGGCGACCTCATATGCCCACAAGGCACGTTATTGGTATAAACCATATAACTGTCTATCTGTACATTCGGAATATTATAAGGCCCTCCACTATGGTCAGCCCCGCGCAAGTGAACTCTGGGCTTGAAGGCACCGTATGCACCACTGTTAAATACTACTCTGGCTTGCCGAGCCACAATTTTCCCATCTCGGGTTAAGCCCGTCTTTAGAGTAATTACCCCTGGATGGCGAGGATTACCGGCCATCAACTCCTGGATATAATCCATGACCATTTTGACCGGCCTACCTGACCCTTTCGACAAGTAGTAACACAAAGGAACGTCCATAAACGAACCCTTTCCTCCAAAATCCCCTCCGATGTTACATGGGTTGATACATATGTCTGTCTTAGGGATATTCCAAACTGCAGACAACTGTTCTCTAAGCATAAAGGGACCTTTGTTATTGGCCCATATTTGTACGGTACCGCTATCGGACACTTCCACAACGCAAGCGTGGGGTTCTATATACGCTTGATGCATCATTTGTGCATTGAAGGTATGTTCAAAGATCAGATCAGACTTATCAAAACCGTCAATTATTTCGCCCTTGGACCAGGAATTATGGGCAAAAACGTTATTTATCCCGGACACAGGTTGAGGAAGTCCTACGTAGGATGCCATGTTTTCATGAAGCACGGGAGCGGAGTCCAACATAGCATCTATCGAGTCAAACACAGCCTCTACCGGCTCATACTCGACATCTACTAACAACAACGCCTCGTCTGCTAACTCTGGAGTCTCTGCAGCTACCGCCACAACCTTTTCCCCGGCGAAAAGAACTTTCCCATTCGCCAATATAGGGATATCCCGAAGAAACCTACCTACTCGAGCATCTGGCAAATCAGCACCTGTAATTACCACATGGACTCCTGGGAGATTCCTAGCCCGGCTGACATCAATATTCAAAATCTTAGCGTGCGGGAAGGGACTACGCAGAACTTTCCCCCATAACATTCCAGGCCTTTTCACGTCGGCCGCGTATTCGCTCGAACCGGTTACCTTGTCAGGGCCTTCCGCCCTGGTTACTGTTCGCCCAACTGTAGTGAAAGTCACTGGCACACTCCCGTTAAGTAGCTATAAACTACGAATAATGTGGCATAACTTCTTCGACAAACAATTCCAAAGACTGCATAGTTTGCTCTTGAGTGAGATTTCCCCATTGGAATCCGCAGACAAAATAATTTGCGCCCGTCTCCAAATATTCGTCCATGTATTCACGTATAGATGCCGGAGAACCAGCCACAACACCAAAGCCAGCACCTCTACCACTACCAGGAGTATCTATTTGCCCTGGTGTAAGACGCTTTTGTTGTTGGCTTTCAGGTCTTTCCTCTAATGACCAAAACAAATCTCTCCTAGCCTCTCTTTCGGGAGCAGATTTTGGTCTCATCTGGTCGTTGGGAACTAGGAATTGGGTAAGACCACGCTTTTCTGCTTCCAACCTTCTCGGGGTTCCTAAGTTCCACTTATAATGTTCCCAGGCAGGTTCCGCAATTCTAACTGCTTCTTCATCTGTCTCGGCAATGACTATGTGATTCACTAGTCCGATTTTGGGTTCTTCCCCCTGCGCATTCAGTCCTCCAACTCCATGGTGCTGTTCCCATACTTCATGATACCTTTTAACATTTGCTTCGAAGCTATCCAGAGAACCTACGATTATAGTATGCATACCATCAATAGCAGCGGTCTCGACGTTCCGCATATACCAAAACGGTGGGTGCGGTTTTTGGATCGGGCTAAGGCGCATAGGAAGTTCTTCAAATTTATAGAATTCGCCGTCATAGTTTAATTCTTCATGACTAAGGCCCTCTTTAATAATATCAAGGGTCTCTAAGTATCTAGCAAAATTGGTTTCTACGTCAGAGGCTTGGCCCCAGAAATAGGCTTCAAGAACCCCACCGCGACCGACGCCTATGTCCATACGACCATCACTGAGATTGTCTAGCATGCATATCTCTTCGATAAGCCTGATAGGGTGATGCAAGGGCAGAACATATATACATGGCCCAAGACGAATCTTTGTAGTGTGCTGTGCGGCAGCCGCTAAGAACACGTTTTGAGAAGGTGCCAAACTATGCACCGCTGGAGTATGATGTTCCGCCAGATGATAACCATAAAAACCGGCATCGTCATATCGTTTAATTTGCTCCAAGCGCTGTTTGTAAATCTTATCTAATGTTGTATTTGGAACAGGCTCTATATGGTCAAATACACCAAATTGCAACGGCATATAATGTCTCCTGCTGAAGTTTTAGCTCGAATTCGGACGCCTGACACGTATAATCGTAGCTATATGTAGTTATATAGTGAAATTTAAGTATACACTAATAAGTAATGCTATCTCTGGTTAATCGAAAATCAAGAGGGACTTCGGAGCTTAACTTCTTAAGTTGCCTGACCTAAGGTTCGTCAAACAAAATGATAGATCATATTAACAAAAGCCCCTATTACAAATGGTGGGCTTTTGTCGTAGTCGCGGTCGGAACATTCGCTTCAGTAATGGATCAAGGCAGTGTAAACGTCGCTCTCCCTATGATGGCAGACTATTTCCAGACGATTTTGCCTACAGTCCAATGGGTAGTCATTGGGCATGTTTTAGTTATAAGTGCACTATTGCTTCCTATGGGCAGAGTCGCAGACCTAATAGGCCTAAAACGAGTTTTTATTTTAGGGTCAGCTGTTTTTATTGGCGGAGCGCTCATATCCGGATCCTCGGAGACTCTAGGTATCTTGATTATAGCTCGTTTAGTTCAGGGTGGCGGTGCAGCAATGACCCAAGGCACCGGTATGGCTATCGTAATGGCAACCTTTCCAGAATCCGAAAGAGGAAAAGCTATTGGTTCTATAATGTCCATAGTGGGCGTTGGAGCCATAGCAGGGCCAGCAGTAGGCGGATTTTTAGTAGACGCTCTAGGTTGGAGATCGGTATTTTATGCCAACATCATCCCCGTTGGAATATCCATACTGCTAGGGCTAGCCATTTTGGTTAACCAACCTGATCATAATACTTCCTCGCATTCTAATAAATTCGACTGGATCGGAGCCGTGATCTCAGCCGTATTGCTACTCGTATTTCTACTCACCATTACTAGTGGGCATAAAACCGGTTGGACATCACCTTTTATTTTAATATCAATCATCTCGCTACTTAGTCTTATAACCTTCTTCATTTGGTGGGAAAACAGGTCACCCAGCCCAATGCTAGACCTTAACTACTTTAAGCACCCAACCTTTTCATTCTCGGTATCTGCTGGATTCCTAATATTCTTGGGAAATTCAGCTGTACTATTCCTAACCCCTTTTTACCTACAAAGAGTTTTAGATTTGACTCCTAGAATGTCCGGGTTAGTCATGGTTCCAGGAGCCATGTGCATGGCTTTGCTTGGACCCCTAAGTGGTAGGCTATCCGATCGGTTTGGTTGGAGGATATTCACATTAACAGGCTTAACACTTTGTGGCATAGGGCTTTTGATCTTGACTAGACTAACACCTTCTTCCTCAATATTAATGGTATTCTCTGCGTTGATCTGCCATAGTAGCGGTATGGGCATTTTCTACTCGCCAAATGTTAGTGCTGTCCTCAGTACAGTTTCGCGAGCCCGATATGGAGTGGTCTCAGCATTCCTAAATTTGGTTCGAAACGCTGGCAACGTAGCTAGCATCGCAATTGCAACAGCTATCGTTACCACCACTATGGGCTCCAAAGGTTATCGTCCCAGCCTGGAATCTCTACAGGCAGTTGATGCAACCGGAATTGGAGCGGCTTTTACCACTGGTTTAAGCAATGCATTCCTCCTGTTATCAATTTTTATCTTCCTGGCAATGTTACTTTCAGCTTTCAAATTCAATAATTATGATACTGCACAGCCAACCCTACAGAAGCATTGAGATATTTCAGCCGTCACGTCCCGCATTATTCTAAATAGCATTACAATATTGGCGGAACATACATGGTTACGGGCACCCAGATTGACCGCAACCAAATAGGGCAAGGAGTTTTAATGAGCTTCTCAAGCACCTCCAGGATGTACATATCTAAAGAAACCCAAATCTGTCGCATTTTGAACGGTATGTGGCAGGTATCCGGTGCTCACGGCCATATTGATCCTGATACGGCAATTAAAAGTATGATACAACATCACGATTTAGGATTCACGACTTGGGATTTAGCCGATCATTATGGGCCAGCTGAAGATTTTATTAAAATTTTTCGGAATGATCTAGCTAAAGCACGGGGAGCTTCAAGCCTAGACTCAATCCAGGCATTCACCAAATGGGTCCCAAAACCCGGGCCTATGACCAAAGCTATAGTCGAAGCTAATATAGATTTATCTGTAAAGAGAATGGGAGTTCCTTCCCTTGATATGCTTCAGTTTCACTGGTGGGATTACCAAGATGACCGATATTTAGACGCTCTACAGCATCTTGTCCAATTAAGACAATCGGGCAAAATTCGAGACCTGTCAGTAACTAACTTTGATACCAAGCGATTGAAAATCATGGCAGACAATAACATCACTATAACTTCAAACCAAGTTCAATTCTCCTTAATTGACAGGCGACCAGAGGTAGAAATGATCAAATTTTGTAACAGTCAGGAGATAAAACTACTGACTTACGGAACATTATGTGGAGGCTTACTAACATCAAAATTTCTAGGGGCACCCGAGCCTTCAGACCCTGAATTAACTACCGCGAGTTTGCGAAAATACAAGCAGATGATAGATGTATGGGGTGGATGGCCGCTATTCCAAAAACTCCTGTCAATTTTGAACGATATCGCACAGGAGAAACAATCTTCAATCTCGAACATTGCAGTAAAATATATCTTAGATCAACCACAAGTAGCCGGAGTTATCTTAGGTGTCCGCCTTGGTCAATCCAGTCATATAGATGATAACGCTAATACTTTTGACCTAAACCTCAATACTGAGGATAGAAACCGTATAGAGTCTGTTTTAGGCCAGTCCCAAGATTTGTATGCTCGAATTGGAGATTGTGGGGATGAATACCGAAATAGATTTTGATATGCAGAAATATCTTGACGCCTTTCCAACTGCCTACGATTTTAAAAAATCTGGTTTTTAGTTTTGAGCCAACCTAGAGACCAAATAATGCGGCAGGCCAGAGACTCCGAACTAAGCCCTCAAGTGATGAGGATATCTCATAGACGGGCCCCGCGGAAGTTTTTTTCACCTGTCAGTTTATTATTAAACGGATTCCTTGTACTGAGTACATTGGGTGGAATACTTTTATGCCTCCCATTCTCAAGTAATTCAGGAACCTTTAGTTCACTTGATACCAGTTTTTTTACAGCTATATCAGCTGTTACCGTCACTGGTCATACAGTGGTTTCCACTAGTACTTATTGGTCTCCGTTTGGCCAGGTTATTATCTTCTTGCTAATGCTGATTGGCGGTCTCGGCTTTATGGTCCTTGCAACCTTTTTACTTATGCTAATGGGTGGACGTTCTACATTGGAAGAAAGACTATTGATGCGGGATTTCATGAGAGACACCGTCGGGATTGATCACCTACGAGAGATTAACCGCGTCGGACGCAGGGTAATCCTCATAGTATTCATTATATACGGATTGGGGGCTACAGGAATATTTTTCCAGCTCAATCCGTTGAACGGGATCAATACGTTGAGGGACATATGGCATTCTTTATTTCTGTCTGTTTCCTCTTTTAACAATGCTGGACTAAATATACTGCCGGAGACTCCAACCGGTAGCAGCCTTTCCCGTTTCGCCACCGATTCCACCTTTTTAATAATCCCAACGTTGCTGATCATGTTCGGCGGCTTAGGTTGGTTGGTATTAGTTGATCTGTATAAAAATCATAGGTTTTCTCGCTTCAATTTAAATACGAAATTAGTTCTCGTAACCAGTATGTTTCTATGGGTATTTGGTTTATTGTTTTTATTAGCTGGTGAATCCTTTAACCCCGAAACGCTCGGCCAATTTAACTGGACTGATAAGCTAATAAACGGATTTTTTGGATCTGTGAGCGGCCGAACCGCCGGATTTGCCACTATTAATTTCGCTGAAGTGACCACCCCTACTAAGCTGATTTTTTCAATTTTAATGTTTATAGGAGGTGGGGCCGGATCCGTTGCAGGGGGGATCAAGGTCGCTACCTTTGGGCTGATTGTCGCATCAGTTATTTCAGCACTCAAAGGACGATCAGAAGTTGAAGCATTTGGAAGGCGTCTTAGTTCGGTACAGTTCTATAGGGCTATTACAGTTGCTATTTTAGGGGTCGGCTTGATAATAATAACTACTCCGGTATTAACTTTAACCGACCCTAACATGCCTTTCGTAGATCTATTATTTGATACGGTTTCCGCGTTCGGGACTACCGGGACGTCTACCGGAGTAGCCGGTAATTTGAGTGTGCCTGGTAAGTGTATATTTATGGTTGCTATGCTCGTAGGCAGGCTGGGGCCTGTGGCATTAGCGTTGATGATACCGGAGTACGACCGAGGAACCAATTACCGTTACATCCAGGAGCGGGTGGAAATTGCCTAAGTAACTTGCTTTATCCTGCGCTAGCCTCACATATAAACCAAAAACGATATGCTGATCTACAATATCTTTAACGATATAAGGTCAAAATAATTTTAGGGAAACTTATGAACATTAAATATAAAGACACAATGGTTGAAATGAGGGATGGTACACGTCTTGCAACCGATATATACCTCCCAGATAGTGATAACCAGAAATCTCCCACCATTTTCCCCACTCTGTTACACCGGACACCGTACGGCAAGTCCTCAGGTGAACGCCCAGAAGAAGCTGAATTTTTCACCGAGCACGGATATGTGGTGGTAATTCAAGATTGTAGAGGTCGATACCATTCAGAAGGCGGGTTCACCAAATATACAGAGGAAGGGAATGATGGATGTGATACCCTGGCATGGATTGGTGAGCAAGGCTGGTCTAACGGCCAAATAGGTAGTTACGGTCTATCTTATGCGGCACATACTCAAGCAGCCATGGCCTCATCAAACCCGCAAAATCTAACCTGCATGTGGCTAGATTGCGGAGGATTTTCAAATGCGTTTATCTCAGGATGCCGAAACAACGGCGCGTTCGAATTGCGCCAACTCACTTGGGCTTTCAGAGAGGCCCTAGAAAGCTTTCTTGTTCAAAATGATCCTAAGACCCTATCGGAGATGAACAAGGTAGATCCGAGAGAATTGTTCTTAGATTTACCCTGGGGACCCAACGACTCGCCATTGAGATGGGCACCGGATTATGAAAAATATCTGTTAGAAATTTGGGAAGAGGAAAGGTTTACTGATTATTGGAAACAAATTGGTCTCTCGATTGAATCTCATTTAAAACATTTCTCTGATATTCCACAAATGCATCTTGGCGGCTGGTATGACACATACTCCAAGTCCACTACTGATAACTATGTTCAATTATCTGAAACGAAGAAAGGTCCGATTCAACTGATAATGGGCCCGTGGACGCATGGAGGCCGATCGGTGTCGTTTTCAGGTGACGTGGATTTAGGAGATGCAGCCCCAGTTACTGAGAATCTAGCTCTAGACTATAACCATCTTAGACTAAGTTTTTTCGACAAGTGGATTAAGGGTAAGAGTGATTCCTCTATCCTTGACAAGAATATTCTTGTATTCGTTATGGGTGGAGGAACTGGGAGCAAAACCTTGGAAGGTAGATTGGATCATGGAGGTTACTGGAGATCTGAAGAAAGATGGCCGTTACCCGATACAAAGTACACTAACTTTTATCTCCATCCCGACAACCAGTTAGGTCAAGAACCCCCAACCGTTGGGTCTACCACCTCAGAATTTACGTTTGACCCAAATAATCCTGTCCCTACAATTGGTGGAAACATATCTTCGGGGCAACCTATCATGGTTCCAGGAGGATTTAACCAACATGAATCTATAGAATTCTTCGGATCCAAGACTCCTTACTTACCCCTATCCGAAAGATCAGATGTCCGGGTTTTTGAAACTAATCCCCTACAAGAGCAGCTGGAAATTACAGGTACGGTCTCGGTGAATCTTTGGGTATCCTCTTCAGGTTTAGATACTGATTTCACTGCCAAATTACTGGATGTATATCCTGCCAATCTCGATTACCCCAATGGGTACTCCCTAAACCTTACGGATGGAATATTCAGATGTAAATTCCGTGAGTCTTGGGAAGAAGAAACCTTACTGACCCCGCAAGAGGCTTACTTCATAACCATATCCCTCCCCCCAACAAGCAATATATTCGCGAAGAATCATCGACTCAGAGTTGATATATCTTCCAGTAATTTTCCGAGGTTTGATGTTAATCCAAATACAGGGGAGAACCCTGTCAAAGCCAAGTACAAGGTGAGCGCAGTAAATACAATTCACCATTCGATCCAACATCCGTCTCATCTAATACTTCCGATCATATCCCGCGAAAATTAATCTAACCAAACTTGGAGGACTTATGCCAGCTATCTACCAAAAAGAAAAACACGTTGCCTATGTCACCATCAGCAATCCGGATAAAGGTAACATATTAGACAGGGCTACCTCAGACGATATTAGTGATATATGGAAAACTATTTGGGAAGATAAGGATATTAGGGTAGCTATCCTTACTGGTGACGGCGACAGACATTTTTGTGCTGGCCATAACCTAGCTCCCCCTCCCGGTATAACAGAAGAAGAAAGGGAAAGAATCCGAACCGAGAGCGTTTTCTGGCCATTATCAGGCACCGTAAATGGAGCTAGGATAGGAGCAGATGGGCGACTGGGTGATCATTATCCACAGATCTGGAAGCCTGTTATAGGTGCGATAAATGGATGGGCAGCAGGAGCGGGATTCTACCTAATGCTGACCTCCACCGATATCCGGATAGCGTGCAACGAACACGCCCAGTTTAAATTTGCTTTGTTAAGTCAAGGATGGGTGGGAGGTGGACCAGGAGCCACTTTCCTTACACGTCAAATCGCTCATGCCGATGCAATGAAAATATTACTAACCGATGAGCCTTTCAACGCGGAAGAAGCTCTGAGAATCAACCTGATTAACGAAGTGGTCCCACACAATGAACTGATGAGTAGGGCTGAGGCGATTGCCGGACACATTTCGAGTCTACCGCCAATTGCGGTTCGTATGATGAAAGAATTTTCAACTCGGTTCAGAGACATCCCCGTTACTGAAGCCTGGCGGGTCCAAACATTGATCAATTCTCTCTTGACACAATTAACCACGGACGGAGATGAGGGTCGCCAAGCTTTTAATGAAAAACGAGAACCCAATTTCACAGGCGGGATTC
>CAJXEF010000076.1 GCA_913052545.1 uncultured Chloroflexota bacterium | reverse complement strand
CTCACCGGACTGGTAATGACTAAACTGGATGGAGACGCTAGAGGTGGAGCTGCTCTTTCTATTACTCAGGTCACTGGAGTACCCATCAAATTTATAGGAGTCGGCGAACGTAATGATGCATTGGAGCCATTCCATCCTGATCGACTAGCCTCTCGCATCTTAGCTATGGGTGATGTTCTTACTCTCATTGAAAAGGCTCAAGAGGTTGTAGATGAGGATCAGGCTAAGGAGATGGAACGTAAGTTCCGGCAAGCTACCTTCAATTTGGATGACTTTCTACAACAAATTCAAAGCGTGAGGAAAATGGGATCCTTATCACAAATAATGGAAATGATACCCGGTATGAATTTGATGGGGAAAAAGATGCCAACTGAGTTTGATGAAGGTCAAATGAATAGGATAGAGGCCATTATTCAGTCCATGACAGTAGAAGAGCGGAAACGTCCTGAAATCATTAATGGCAGTAGGAGACGTAGAATTTCCAGGGGAAGCGGTACTACGGCTCAAGATATCAACCAACTGATGAACCAGTTTAGGCAAACACAGAAGATAATGAAACAATTTTCTCGAAATAAAAACCCGCGTGGGCTGATGAACATGTTCCGGTAACTTGGTTTATGGTTAAATTAATCCTCGGCGATTAGCCGCGAATAGATAAATTGTTGCATAGGTTCTCCACGGGCTCCAACGGTCGGAAAATTTTGCTATTTCATAATCAGTTACGGGAGTATCGTCAAAATAGATCTTCGATACCATTTGGTTCAAAGCCAGATCGCCGATAGGGAATGCATCCATTCTTCCCAACCCTCTTATCAGTAACCATTGAGCAGTCCACCTGCCTACTCCGCGTAATCTCGTGATTTCGGTAATTATTTTTTGGTCATCCGTGCGAGATTCAAATTCTAGCAAGTTTGATTGTTCGCTGATAATTCTTGAAATACCAAGAATATACTCAGCTTTTCTATAGCTCATCTTCAAAAGGCGCAAGTCTTCTAATGACGCTTCGGCAAGGTGTATTGGTTGTGGAAATGAATAGTAATCCATTCCTCGATATCTTGCAGAAGAGCCATATTTTTCGATCATTAACGTTCTAATTAAATGTGCCACGTTAGTTGATATCTGTTGCCCCAGGACAGCGAGAATTAGCGCTTCGTAAGGAGATTGGGTGTGTGGGAGATGCAACCCGTAGAATATTTTGCCAAAATCGTTCAATGGTTGGTCATGAACAATTGACTCGTAAAACTGGTTCAGGTTTTGTGATGTCCCCAGGATCCATTCAATTTGTGATTTAGCCTGGCCGACGTCTGTAGACGTCAGGGCAGTTCCTTCAAGAGTCATCTCCAATTTTGGGTATTCTACGGTTCCTATTGACCTTACTGAGGCCAGTATCAATTTATTTCCTATATTTAATAATCTCCGGTACTCACCATAGACATAACAATCTGTGCCGTACCGCGATCTATAGTATGTGTGGTAGCCAACTGTAAGATCGAAGTCGTAAGGAGGTTCTGGGAAGATGGTGCTAATGATGCTATCCATATCAAATCTTTCAAAAATCGTATTTTGGTGCTTGGATTAATTTGAGTAGGCGCGGATAATGGTCAGGTTAAATTTTTAATAGCTCCTGCCCTAGTTGCTTGTACCAGTTGGCTATATCTACCGAAGAATATTTAGCATTGGCTGGACTGGGGTTGGGCGCTACAAATATATGGGTTAGATTAATCATGTTCGTTTGTAACCCAAGTTCTGGTTTAAGGTTTAGATTCTCGCCATATTTTAAAAATGCTTTATAACATAACATTCCCTGGAAGCAGGCTACCTTGGGTTGATATAATATCAACTTGTCTTTCAGGACAGGAGTCCATTGACGATAATCTGAGGCTTTTAACCCTGTAGCTTGAGATGTTGGTCGTTTTATTAAATCAGTTAAACCTATGCCATAGTCGATCATGTGAGAATCTAACTCGGGGTTTAATTCCACTGGTATCAAGCCTGACATATTTAAAGCTTTCCAGAACCTATTTCTGGGATTAGCGAAATAATGGCCTTGCTTTACCGAAATGGTGGAGGGATTCAGTCCCACGAAAACTATATCCAAGCCTGGTCTCAGGTAATCCGGTAAAGTTACAAGCATCGGACTGCCCCTGTTTTAAAGCACTCTAATGGCGTCATTTTACAATATCACAGATTTAACAAAATCTTAGCGTTGCCCCCGCGGATGTCTGATTTTTGTCTTGCATCCAATGAAGATTCATCTAATTGTACCGATACCCTTCTGTGAGAAATCAATGGATAGTCAGAAGCCAGAAGAATTCTCCCGGGATTCGTGAGAGAACTTACTAAATTAAATATTCTTTGATCATATAGAAAAGGGGAAGCTGCTGTATCGAAGTATACGTTTTTTAAGTCTCGATTCACTTCAGGCATTAACGCATAGAATGGTAATCCTCCACCCCAATGTGCGCATATAATTTTATTTTCTGGAAAATTATTAATTAAAGCAATGAGTTTGTCAGGAGTGGTATTTCCCTTGCCTGGATAAGAATGCCCTACAGGTTCGGAGGAATGAATAACTACAGGTATCTCGAGAGCTAACGCAGGTGTCATAACTGGTTCCATAATTCTCTTGTTTGTGATGTCGAGACCCTGTGTGTCTGGGTGAAGCTCACCGATACCGATTAATCCTTCCCCAGCACACCTCTCAATTTCTCTAGTTGCCTGGTCTCCCCATAATGGATTAACAGAACAGAAGCCTACGATTCGTTCAGGGTATTCCTTTGTTGCCTGGATAATATGATCATTGGCTTCTTTGGCGATGTTTTTATTAGTCCATCCAATACCCATAATTACTGAAATATCTACGTGGTCGCGGTCCATATCCGCTATAAGCTGTGTAATTGTAGCGAGTGTGGTCCTAGGATTTTCAAAAAGAGATCTGAAAGTTTCGTCTAGTTGAGTTAATTCAGTTCGGCGATCTTGAAAGCCTTCTGGGAAAATATGGCAATGTGAGTCGATAATCATTGCATACTACTTCAAAATTTTACTCTCTGATCTGGCCTGAACCTTTGATTACCCATTTATAGGATGTGAGTTCAGCTAATCCCATTGGGCCGCGAGCGTGAAATTTTTGAGTGCTGATTCCGACTTCAGCTCCGAGCCCGAATTGAGAGCCGTCGGTAAATCTCGTGCTAGCGTTCAAGTAAACTGCTGCTGCATCTACTTCATTTAGGAATCTCTCTCCTGATGTAGTATCTTCAGTAACTATGGCTTCGGAGTGGCCAGATCCGTGTTGTTCAATGTGATCTAGTGCATCTTGTAGTGAATCGACTACCCTGACTGCAGCTACCAGCGAAAGAAACTCGGTTCCCCAGTCATCAGAATTTGCCGGGATTACATTAAGACTTTTGGTAGGTCCCACCATTGCTATAGCCCTCGCATCACATCTTAATTCGACGCCAACGCTGCATAGCTCTTGGGCCAGGGACGGCAGAATTGCTGGAGCTATATCTTTATGCACGATAATTGTATCCAGAGCATTACATACTGTAGGTCGTTGTACCTTCGCGTTAAATATGATTTTTCTAGCTTTTTCCTGATTCGCATGTGAATCTACATAAGTATGACAGACTCCGACTCCACCGGTTACCACGGGCATAGTCGCATTTTGACCGACGAAATTAACCAGCCCGCTGCCTCCTCTTGGGATCAGCAAGTTGATATATCCTTTCATGTTCAACATGGCTGTAACCAGATCTCTATCCGGGTTATCAATGAACTGTACTGATTCAATGGGAAGCCCGGACTCCTCTATACCTCGCTGAATTAAATGGATGAGGGCTGTATTGGAATAAAGGCTTTCCTTACCGCCTCTGAGTAAACAAGCATTTCCCGATTTTATACATAAACTAGCGATATCTACCGTCACATTAGGCCGACTTTCGTAAATACTACCGATTACACCTAGGGGCACCCTCTTCTTTTCCATTACTAGGCCGTTTGGTAAAGTGTTAGTTTCTATTATTTGGCCGACTGGATCTACTAATTCGGCTACATTTCGGACTTCTTTGGCGGTGGCAAGTAGCCGTTCTGGAGTCAGCAAGAGCCTATCCAACATAGCTTCAGCCATTCCTTCAGATTTAGCTTGCTGGAAATCAGTTTGGTTGGCTTTTATTACAGAGTCGTGGTTGCTTTCTAGAGCTTGGGCTATGTTATTAAGGACTTGAACTTTGACGTAATCTGATAGCCTTGACAGCTTCCGTGATGCTGCTTGTGCAGATATACCCATTGAAATGAGGTTTTCTTTAGTGGTTATTGGTGTCATAACTTTCTTCTTTCGGGTTGTGCTTATTAATAACGGTCTCTTGCAATGAAATTAATTAATACAGGTTCGATTGATATATGAGTTTCTCAACTTATAACAGAACTATATTATTACGATGAACAACTTCTTGACCAAAATAATAACCTAATAAGTCAAGGATTCTGTCTGAACGGGACCCCTTGATTGAAATGATATCTGATGAACTATAATTAGCTATCCCGCAGGCAATGTGAGTACCGTTATTATCTGTAATAAACAGGATTTCTCCTCGTTCGAACTGTCCCTGAACGTCCATTATACCTGCGGGTAACAAGCTGACTCGGTTTTCTACTAGGGCCCTAACTGCCCCCTGGTCAATTAATATTTCACCTGATTCCGTATCTTTCGCCTGGCTGAGCATCCATCGCTTGCGTGCTTCTAGTTTTCCTCCTGCGGGTCGAAAGAGAGTTCCATTAGTATCTCCGGTAACAGCCTTGAGGATAGAATCCGTGGTGTTACCATTGCAAATTATCATCGGTATACCAGCGGTGGTGACCAATCGAGCTGCCTGGATCTTTGTGAACATGCCGCCCCTAGATAAAGGGTTCAAATGTTCTCCTACCATTGAGTCTACGGTAGAGTCTATTAATTCGACTATCGGTACAAGGTTTGCCTTGGGATTAGTTTTTGGATCGGATGTATACAGTCCGTCTATGTCAGTCAAGATCACGAGCAGATCAGCATCTACAAGGGTTGCTACAAGGGCTGAGAGTCTATCGTTGTCGCCAAAGACTTCCCCGATTTCATCCACAGCAACTACGTCATTTTCGTTTAGGATGGGAATTATGTTGAGCTCAAGTAATCCTAGTAATGTGTTTCGAAGATTGAGGTAAGAATGGCGCTCCGATATATCGTTAACGGTTAATAATGTTTGGGCTACCTGTACGTTTTGTTTGGCAAATAGTTCTTGATACAGGTGTATAAGTCTACCTTGACCGATGGCTGCTAACATCTGCCGATTGATTATATTTCTGCCATGATTGACATTGGTAGCTTGTCCCAATATTTCTCTGCCGGCGGCGATAGCTCCTGAACTGACTAAAAGAACCTCAGTGGAATTGGTGAGGTTTAGTTGACTGAGCTGAAATACTAGGTCCGCCATTCTGCCCTGGTCTAAAATCTCACTTGTGGAGTCGCCCGTAAGTACACTCGTACCGGCCTTAATCACAACACGTTTATAGATTGTTTCCACTTTTTCTTGGTCGAGATCCGAATCGGGATGGTGGTTATAGTTAGAAGTTGGTCTGTTGAAGGAGTTCACAGTTGTGACGTCCTTATTTTTATGACCATGAAACTCATTCTTGAGCAGGTCAGTTAATAGCCACATTATAACATGGGTATAGCGTAAGATATTAAGGTGATTAATGTCTGATGTGATGGATAAACCTTTAGATTGGCTTGTTCAACGTGCGGCTAAATATTAGAATAGAGATAACCCAATCAGTTGCCAGTGCAAATTTAGTTGCATATGGGTTTTTGTGGTTGGTAGCGTTCAGAAGGTAAAGACAAAATATTATGGCTCTTACTGGATTATTAGAATCAATAAAACTTCATCCGGAGTTTAAACGTCACATAGAAGAAGTCAGATCAGATGCACTGACTTCAACAATAGGATTTAGAACAGGAACTAAGCCTGCATATTTAGCAGCTTTGTGGTCAGAGCTTCAAATTCCTATTATCGTTCTGACTCCACGTCCGGACGAATCCAGGCGTATTTATGATGAGCTGGTTACGTATTTAGGTGGAGAGGATGAGTTTGTTTATCTCCTTCCTGAACCTGAAGTTCTTCCATTTGAACGGCTAGCCGTAGATGTTAGGACAAGCAATCAACGGTTAGTTACCTTGTCTGCGTTGGCAAAATGTAATTTGGATGAAGTGGATAAACCTACTAGTCTTCCTCCATTGGTTGTTACATCTATAGGTTCTGCACTTAGATTAACGCTCAGTCCAGAAACGATTTTGCAGGACTACAACCCTCATAAAAATCTAAAGGTTGGTTCTAGGATAGGAAAAGTTGATGAGTTGCTGGTAGATTGGATCAATCTAGGTTACAGACACGAACCGTTGGTCGAGACTCAGGGAACTTTTAGCCAACGAGGAGGGATAATAGATGTTTTTCCTCCAAATGGTGATTACCCGCTTAGGATAGAGTTGTGGGACGATGAGGTAGATACCATTCGGCAGTTCGATCCAGTCACTCAAAGGTCGATTGGACCTGTTGAATGCGTGAACATAATACCTGCTCGGGAGCAATTGCCTGGTGTCCTCGAGTCTTCTGAATTAGAACATCGTATACATAGTATTGATTTAGAAAATTGTGACGATGATCTACGGAATCGGATGGAAGATGAACTGGTTACTCTTTTATCAAATCCCGATTTGGAGTTACTCCATTTTTACAATGGATTACTAAATAGCTCATCACTTTTAGATTATGTTCCGGCAAAAGGATTACTGGTTCTCGACCGTCCTGCACAGATAGAGGATGAAGGGATAGAGCAGGATGAGAAGTTTGGACGTATGCGATTCAGTAGGGAACAACGACGTCAGTTGCCGCTGAACTTTCCTCCTCCATATCTTCCGTGGTCTGACTTTTCGTCGAAAATGAAGGCTAAGGGGTCTCGCTCTGTGTTACTGCAAAGCCACCTTCAGGTTGCTCAGTCCGAAGGCATGGAATTGACCGTAGAGAGCGACCCGATCTTTGAAACAGTCAACCATTATTATGGGCAATTGGATCAGTTTAGTAATGATATGGCAAATTGCCAACGGTCTGGTCAATCGGTAATAGTTGCTACTCAACACGGTCTAGGTCGTCTAACGGAAATTTTAAGCGAATCTGGAGTAGGGGTAGCTTCATCAGAGGGTATTGGAAGAGGAGAACCTCCGCAGAAAGGAAGAATCTACCTGGTTTCGGGTTCCTTGAGAGAAGGGTGGTCGCTCGGTGGGCTTAATCCTGATGATGATGGGGCACCTAATTCATTAATTTTAATAACTGATAGGGAGTTATTCGGTACTGTCAAAGAGCGAGGGCGTCGCCCTCAACGGTCAAGGAGCGAATTAGGCAGGGAAATAGTGCTGTCCGAATTAATACCGGATAGTTTTGTGGTACACGTAGATCACGGCGTGGCCAAATTTTCTGGCACAACCACCATGTCTGAAGACGGGGAGGAGAAGGAATATCTAGTTTTAGAGTACGCTGATAGCGATAAGTTATATGTGCCAACCGATCATTTAGACCGCGTAGGTGCGTACATGGGCGCCCAAGACCATCCTCCAAATTTAACGAGACTAGGTACAGCGGATTGGACAAGGATTAAAGAACGTGCGAAGGATGCTACCAAGGAATTAGCGCAGGAATTACTGCAATTGTATGCTGCTCGTGAACTGGCTGAGGGCCATGAATTTTCTGCCGATACAGTTTGGCAGCAGGAATTAGAAGACTCTTTTCCTTTTGAAGAAACTCCTGATCAGTCAAGGGCTATAGAAGAAGTCAAGCAGGATATGGAACAGAGTAAATCTATGGATCGGATAATTTGCGGTGATGTTGGGTATGGTAAAACGGAGGTGGCCTTGCGCGCCGCGTTCAAAACGGTATCCGAAGGGATGCAAGTCGGCATTCTAGTACCAACGACTGTCTTAGCACAGCAACATTACACGACTTTCACTGATAGGCTTGGCACGTTTCCGATCAATGTGGAAGTGTTGAGTCGTTTTAGAACACCACAAGAGCAAAAAGAAGTTGTTTCAGGGATAGAACAGGGCAGTGTCGACATAGTTATAGGTACCCACAGATTACTTCAAAAAGATGTAAGCTTTAAGAATCTTGGGTTGGTCGTAGTGGATGAAGAACAACGGTTTGGGGTTGGTCACAAAGAGCGGCTAAAGCAGCTTAGAAAAGAAGTGGATATTCTTACTCTTAGTGCTACTCCTATACCCAGGACATTGCATATGGCGCTGTCTGGCATCCGAGACATGAGTGTGATGCATACTGCCCCTGAGGCGAGATTACCAGTAAAAACTGTTGTCTCCGAATACAACGAAGATATCATAAAAGAAGCCATACTAAGGGAATTAGAACGCGATGGACAAGTGTTCTTTCTTCATAACCGGGTTAGGACCATACAACAAACAACTGCAGAACTATCTGAGTTGGTTCCACAGGCCAGATTTTTGATCGGACACGGTCAGATGCCAGAATCCGAATTAGAAGATGTTATGGTTGCATTTGGAAAAGGAGAGGCGGATGTCCTAGTTTGTACTACGATTATAGAGTCTGGTTTAGACATGCCAAATGTTAATACACTGATCCTGGACAGGGCCGATAGATTTGGTCTGTCCCAGCTATACCAGCTTAGAGGTAGAGTCGGCAGAGGCGATCACAGAGCATATGCCTATCTGTTAGTTCCTCGCGGACGCCGGATAACTCAAGCTGCAGAGCAACGAATAGAGGCTATATTAGAGGCTTCAGATCTCGGGTCAGGATTCAGGATAGCCATGCGCGACCTCGAAATCAGGGGAGCTGGAAATATGCTTGGGGCGGCTCAAAGCGGACAGATTCATGCAGTTGGAATGGAACTGTATGGTCAACTGTTACAGGAGGCCGTGAATGAGTTAATGTTGAGCGAAGGTAGGGAACCGGAATCAAAACCATCTACACCAGAATTGCCACGGATTGATCTACCTTTGATTGCCAGTATACCCGAAGATTATGTAGAACATATGCCCACACGAATGGCTATTTATCAAAAATTAGCCAAAGTTTCTACTCGCGAGCAAGTGTCAGAGATCAGTGAAGAGCTAAAAGATCGTTTTGGTGCATTGCCTAAGAAGGCGGAAGACCTGCTTAAATTGACCGAAATACGTACTTCGGCCTCTAATGTTGGGGCGGAATCTGTATCACATAGCAAAAATGTTATTACTTTGAATTTTAGAAATGCGGTTGGTAGCGCCCGGACACCGTTGCAGAGGGCTCTCGGGCCGTCAGTAAAAGTCGGTAATCAGCAACTACAGGTGTCGGTTAAAGGATCAGACGAAGAGAATGTAGCTAGGTTTGCTTTAATCTTAGATAGATTGCAGGTTTTCTTGAAAACTTTAAACAGTATGGCTGATCAGGGTTAATTGGCTGTCGACATTTTCTTTACATAAAGTCGCGAAATTCTTAACATAGGTTTGATAAATTATAGATAATATTCTGAAGGACAGATAATGAATAAACCAAAAGTTTACTGGAGGCCTGGTTGATTCACTTGTGGAAGAACGAAAGAGTTTCTTTCGGATCGAGGGGTTGATTTTGATAGCGGCGATGTCGAACATGACCAGTCTTCAATGAATGAGCTTCTGGAAAAAGGTCTCAAAGTAGTGCCAGTGACCATTTGGGGTGATGAGGTAGTTATAGGGTTTAACCCTAAGGAACTATCACGTCTTTTTGACCTTGCTAGCGAAGATAGTTTCGAAGCAGATTTGCCCGGAATGATTTCAAAATTTGAAACCATTCTGACCGCAGCCTGTAAGGCAACCCGACAGATCCCTGAGGATAAACTACGTTGGGAGTCGCCCGAACGGGAAAGGACCTTGGCCCAGTTTGTATTCCATCTTTTTGATAGACCCGAACGCGCTTTGAACGCATATCATGTTGGTGAATACACTCAAGAGGATCGTGG
>CAJXEF010000075.1 GCA_913052545.1 uncultured Chloroflexota bacterium | reverse complement strand
CCTGGTCCCATGCGAGTTGTAATAAAGCTGATCGTTGTATCGCGGGGTAACCGCCGCCGCCATAAGCGTCCTCAAGCTCCTCTGCCATTATAGGATCAAGGAAATCAGTATCTGCGGGAGCATTTACTAACGATGATCCAGGTAGAGCCCTCAATATCTCGGACATTTTCTGGCGGGTTTGGAATATATTAATCGCTGCCGCGGCCAGGTGGGTCTGCCCTGGTACAGCATGCCCAGAGCTAGTAACCTCTGGGTCTAACTCTGCAGCCTGAATACAACTACGACTAATTTGGATGTTTACCATCATATCTGTAAGTTGATCTAGGGTGACCGGATTCTCTTTTAATCCCATAACTTCAGTTAAGGCCAATGAAAGGCCGAGAGTAAGCTCCGCCTTGGCAAGCCAACCGTTATTGTGATGCCACAATAACCAGGATAGGAGAGAGTGCCGTTTATTCCGGTTCAATCTCTCCCCTGTAAATACCTGTTCCTTTGGTATAAATACATCCTGTAGCCATAAAGACGCGTCAAGCTCATCAAAACGGCTACTAAGCGGCGATAGGAAAGGATTTGTATTTTGGTCGGCCGGACGCCTCGTGATCACGCGTACACCAGGAGAATTGACTGGGACTATAAACCAGAGCCATCGTCCGCTGCCTGGGGGTAGTTCCTCCCGGCTGGTTATAAGCACATCTTCGGCAAATGGAGTGCTGGTATGCATCTGAACTTTGCCGCTTATAACGAACCCTTTTTGCGTCTCTCTTACGAGACGCAAAGCTACTCTCTCCCTAGGGTCTGTCTTAAGTCGGGATCCTATCAGTGATCCGCCGCCAGCGAATGTAAGAAATCTGCCGGTATTGGCAATATAATCCCTGTATTTGATGGCTGCTTCGATTTCCTCGCGTGAGTTATTTAGTTCACTTATATGATTCAAAAGTCCCAAGGCTATCAGAGCACCATATCCTGGAGTGTGGGTGATGTTTCCTCCACTAGCCGATAATATCGATCGTAATGCTCGCCCCTGAACTTGTAGATCGTAGGAAGTTTTTGGTATCTCAAAAGCTAATGGGTTTTTATTGGAATCTGGTCCTGACTCCGTCATTAGGATGTCTTGCCACTCGGGAAGATAATGTCTGTCGTACCAGGTGCCGTACTGCATCACCATGTTTTTGGTCGAGTAATGGCTTGTTACGTCAACAACACGGCCCTCTCCTACTATCCATACGTCTCGACCGTCTTGTAGGCTCGCTTGGTATTCTTTCCCTGTCCTCATAGCGTTTTCCTCCTGACGCGATGGATAATATTAAGAGCCTTGCCTGTAGTATCTCTTGGAAAACCATGGCTGCTTAGACGAGTCTATATGACCGGCTTAATCCCCGGTGTTATAGCATGATATTACGTTACACTTCATACTAATGAGATTATGGCTACGGGTGACCCATGTTTCATTACTATCGGTTTGACAAAATTATGTCTCCGTTGAAATCATATGAGCCAGGTGAAAACTAGATCTCAACAGGGGTGCTTCTCTATATATTTTGGAAGAGTTTAGTGATCAATCTGCTGAAGTGGCTATAGGGATTTGAGCTTCTTTCGGTAAATATTCTTCCCAATCAGGAATGAGCTCCCGTTTGGTCGATTCCATTAGCAGTATGGTGATCATTCCACCAAGACTAGCGACTAAAGAAAGGATCCAGGCTATCTCGTACGATCCGAAGACGTCATAAATCACGCTTCCTAGCAGCCCTCCTAAAGCCATGCCTAGACCGGCTCCCATGCTTTGGACTCCGAATACAGCCCTAACCGGCCCCATACCATAGTATTGTCTGTTGATGACCAGGAAAGCTGACATCTCGCCACCAAAGCCTATGCCAAATACTGCAGCGAATAGGAAAAACTGCCATGGCTCTTGGGTCCAAAATAACATCAGAGCCGATACCCCTTGGAGCAGGTAAAAAAGAGCCATTACACCTTTAGCTCCTAAATGGTCAGCTAGGATTGGTACGATAAGGCGACTTACAACGCTGGTGAATGAGTAGATGCTTATTATTAAGGTGGCCGCCTCTAAAGAGACCCCACGCGTCGTGGCATAGAATACTCCATGGACTATGATGACGGCATGTCCGAGACATCCCAGATGATGTATCAAGGGTAAAAACCAGAAGGCTCTTGTACCCCGGGCTCGTTTTAAGAAAACCTTACTTCTTACCTTAGTGATTTCTGCTGAAAGAGATGTTGTTGGAGCTTTGCCGTCTTCACCATCACCGTAGGGCATTTTCCCACGGTCTGATGGTTCGCTGTAAAAAAAGGCTAATAAAGCGAAGACTATGGCTCCGCCACCGATTCCTATGATAATAAAGGCTGTTTTCCAATCGGTTTGTGTTAGGAGTATAGCCAACCCAGGTGCTAGAATCGAAGCCCCCATCCCTCCCGCGGACTGCTGTATACCCACAGCGACGCCGAGTTTTGTCTTGAACCATGCTGCGACTGTAGTGGGTATATTTACCCTGAACAAAGCCTGGGCAATACCTAGTACTATGCTGTAATAAAGAAATAATTGCCATATTTGAGTGATGGTGCTTAGAAGAAGAAGACCGGCTACGAAGAACCCTCCTCCTGTGAACATCACTTTTCTGGCACCATAACGATCCCCTAATACACCTGCGAGAGGGGCTAAAACTGCGCCAATTACGCTGCGCAGGGAGTACGCTAAGACGATCGCAGTAAGTGACCATGCAAAATTGTCCCTGATCACCACTACCAGCACGGCGAAAGCTTGACTTACAAAATTGGTTGTCAATTGCAGAGCTGCGCCGATTGCGACTACGTACCATCCGTAATGAGCTTGTAGAACTGAGTTGAATGAGCGAGTTAAGAGGTTTCCTTCTGGCATCTGTAACTCCTATTTAATATCATGTGCGTTAATCAGATTATCATCCGAGTGCACGGTTCATTTCTCCTTATCCCTAAATCACTGAGATAAAACTTTAATTATTCTAACTTTTGTCTGGCTTCGTCTGGGGCCATTATACGTGAATGTATGGAGCAAATGTCGCCTGACGTAACTGCAACCGAACGGTTTGGGATTGTGCTGTGCAGAGTTGAAAGACAAAGTCGCTAGGATGAGCTGTTTCCTCACTTGTGTATGTATATTTCTAATAGTTGTTTGACAGGGTTTATCGATGATTTTACACTGCGAATTGTCAGGCCTGATTAAAGTCTTAAATAAACATCCCGTGGGATCCTAGGCCACATGGAGGTACAGTGCAAATCGCCGAAAAACTGTATACCGAACATAGAATGAAGGTGAATGGACTCAACATTCACTATATTGACTGGGGGAACCCTCATTTACCTCACCTGTTCTTGGCACATGGATCAGTTGCTAATGCCGTCTACTGGGATCTAGTTGCTCCGGAGTTTCGAGATCAGTATCACGTAGTCGCCGTCACCGCTAGGGGTAGAGCTAAAAGTGATTATGCTATCGATGGGAGCTACGAAACTGATGACTATGTCCAGGATTTTCGGGAGCTTACACTGGGTTTGGGATTAGATAAGATGACCTACATTGGTCAGTCCATGGGGGGGAAAATTGGGATGACATATGCTGCCATGTATCCTGATCAGGTAGATAAGATGATATTGGTGGACATTGGTGGCGAGAGTACAGGCGCCCTATCGGGTGATCCTATGAAGTCGCGTCCGGAGGTATTTAATAATCCGGATGAGATTGAAGAATGGTTGAGACAATTTGACCGCTTTTCCAGGATCGGTTCAGACGCAATGCAGATTGTTTTGAAAACCGGCTTCCAGCAATTGGTAAACGGACAATGGATTTCCGCCATAG
The DNA here is from genome assembly GCA_913052545.1 of uncultured Chloroflexota bacterium. The sequence continues at coordinate 6,236 of CAJXEF010000075.1, read as the reverse complement.
CTAACCCTCTGATTTATCACGACCGACCGGTACAACCCGCGGCCTACGACAAGTTGCAGAAAATACAATGTCCAACTCTTTTAATACATTGTTTGTTGAGTGATCTAATGGGGCCTGAGATAGCAGAGAAAACCAGGATTGCTATTCCGGGATGCGAGTTGGTGCAATTTAATTCTGGGCATCTACCACATTTGGAGTGCCCAGATGAATTTATCAGGATAGCCAAGGAATTCCTCGCGGAGACAGCGAACAGATAAGTAATCTTATGATATAGATATCTTGCTAGGATATGAGTAAAGATAATGTCGATTATTTATCCCTCCGTTGATACACCTGAAGGCGGTGTCTGGCCGAATCTACAATGATGATGCGCTGAGATCTATCGACTACGACATCTACGGGCTGAACGAAGTGTTTCTCGGGATCCATTGTTAGTACCTGTTGTCTTTGTTCTATCATATGTTCAGGGTTTGAAGAAAGCCGATCTTCACCCCATTTTGACATACCTGCATCGCCGGTAAACAATGTTATGAATTCCCCGTTGCTGTCAAATACTTGAACTCTGTCGTTTCCCCAGTCCACGACGTAAATATAGCCGGTATTATCTATCGCAACACCGCTTGGCCTATGAAATTCACCTGGTTGCTCACCGGAACCACCAATCTGCATCAAATAATTACCATCCGATGTGAATTTCTGGATTCGGTCGTTTCTCCAATCGGCGACGAACACGTTGCCTTCCATATCGATCGAAATCCCCCAAGGGGTATTAAACTGACCAGTTTTATCCCCCAGGCTTCCCCATTCTGATAGGTACTTTCCATCCTTTGTGAATTTTTGGATTCGGTGGTTGAAACTGTCGGCAACCAATAGATTTTGCTGATGGTCGAAAACGAGCCCTGCTGGACGGCTCCACTCCCCACTTCCTGTCCCTTGTCTTCCCCAACAGTGCAAAAATCTTCCGTCAGGATCAAACACTGAAATGCGATTTAACCACTCATCTGTGACGTATACATTTCCTGCCGAGTCTACGACTAGAGAATTAGGCCAGATAAATTCTCCGTCCAAAGAGCCTAGCGACCCGAACTCTCCGATAAAATCTTCGGATCCATACCTAAACTTCGCGATTCTTTTGTTATTACTAACATTTTCAGCAGCGTGGGACAAGACATAGAGTAGGTCATCGTTACCTAATGCGACGCTAACGGGATTTCTAAACCCTATTTGTCCTGGTGCAGCCGCATTTCCAATGGTTTTAACATAGGAGTAGGAGGGTTGGGATGTTGTTACATTGTTCATGAGATGATCTCTCTCCGGTTTAAACATCAGAAATTTTAGTTAACCTATTAATATCGTTACTTTTAGGGTAATTGCTATCTGAGTTATTAAATCAACTGGTATTCCGGTGCGGATACTATAAGTTGGAGTAACTTGGTTACTCGCTTAGTAAAATCAATCTCCGTTTGCGTACTACCAAAAGCTATCGGGCCGCCTTTTTGGAACGTATTAATTAGTTCTTCCTTACGTTTCCGGGATACTGGTACGTGGCCAGTTAGATCAAGGCAAGCCTCAACTAAAGTTCGGGCGGTATAAGACGTGTCAGATAATCTTAACCGTTCAACTATTCTTTGGACTCCAGGGTTTTCAATGTCGCCGACTTGGTCTGCTGCAAAATTGATTCGCTCGACCATCGCTCCGCTGTCTATCCATTCTTTACCAGTGTGCCACCCTTCAACCGTTGGTGGATTCAGTAATTCTTGTCCCATAAAATTACACGCGGATGAAATCATATGGATGTAAGGCTGTGGTTGAGTATAGTTATCCACTAGTCGCATGATACCTACTACCAGGTCTACAGGGCTCTTTACCTTGGAAAACCGGGTCTCTTGGAAGCCTTTAGAATGTAGCAACACCCGTAACATTGCTCTAATGTCGTAATTGGATCTGAAATATTCTTCTTCAAGTAGTTCTATAGTTTCGTGATCCTGAGGAGGAATGTTTTGCCAAGCCAGAACTGGTGGTTCATCTGCAACGAAGAAACTGTACATATGTCTTGCTATGAAACGGGCCGTGGCGGGTTGCTGGCAAATTATGTTTACTATATCTTCTCCGTTTAAGTTTCCCTTTTGGCCTAAGAATATCTTTTCGTCCTCATCATGGTCTTCACTTAAATATTGGAAGTCACGCATGTATTCGCCATATGGGTATCGAGGCAAACCGGGTGCTATGGTCCATCCAGTAAAGGCCCGGGCACACTCTTGTACGTCTCTTTCGGAATAATTAGGTTGTCCATCCATGCCTACACCCATGGAGAAAAGTTCGAGTAATTCTCGTCCATAGTTTTCATTGATTGCATCTTTATGATTTTCACAATTATCCAGCCAAAATATCATGGCCGGATCTTTAGAGAGCTCGATCAATAAACCTGAGAATTTACCGAGCCCAAAATTGCGGAACATATCAATTTGACGTTGCATTTCTGGTGCATTTTCAACTTTGGCGAATCCTGTAGCGAAAATATTATGCCAAAACAACGCCATCTTTTCTTCTAATGGTCGGTTCGTGCTAGTCATACGCAGGATCCAGTGACTTTGTTGGCTTGGTAGGGCTGTTGCGATCTTGAAATAAGGGTAATATCGGTATAGTAAGTCTTCGGGGAAAGGCTCCTGAAGTTCTGGGTTTAGCAATTCTTCAACTAAAGCATCGTAACCTTTCTCGACGTAACGATCTAATTGATCTTGATTACAGCCAAAACCGGCCCTTCGCATCAAGTGAGCTATGAGTTCAATGTCTTGTGAGTCTGACATGATCACCTCGGTGTTCTTAATCAATTTGGAATCTCAATACTATCGACCTTCTGCTTAAACAGATCCCATAATTGGGTTGCCAATCAACCATATATGCCCCATTATAGCTTGAATATTTATATTAATCCGAAACATTATACGGGGGTGGGCTTGTGATTTCGAAAGATGTGAACGATATGATAACCAGAGTTGGTCGAGGCACTCCGATGGGAGATACTTTACGCAGATATTGGATTCCTGCATTGATGTCCTTTGAGATACCGGATCGGGATTGCCCACCTGCCCGGGTTAAATTATTGGGTGAGGAATTAGTCGCCTTTAGGGACACCGAGGGGCGAATTGGGTTGATTGATGAATTTTGCGCTCACAGGTTAGCTTCATTGTGGTTTGGCCGCAATGAAGATTGCGGACTGAGATGTGTCTATCATGGGTGGAAATACGATGTAGATGGGAATTGTGTGGATCAGATGAATGAACCAAGACAATTCGCCGATAAAGTTAAAATTACAGCTTACCCTACCGTGGAGATGGGTGGAATAATTTGGGCTTATATGGGTCCCAAAGACAAAGTCCCAGCGATACCAAATTTCGAGTTAACGCGTGTTCCAGATACCCATAGGTATATGACTAAAGTGGTCCAAGAATGTAACTGGCTTCAGGCTTTGGAGGGTGGTATAGATACTTCTCACGCCCCTATATTGCATCGTACGATTACCAATGAAACCAGCCAACCGGGCATACCGATAGGTTCTGATTTTGTTCAAGGCGCTGCGCCAGATTTGGAAGTAGATCTAACAGATTACGGTTATCGGTACTTTGGGATTAGAGCTTTGGGAGACCAGGGTAATTTTGTCAGAGGATATCATTTCGTAATGCCGTTTACTCAATTAAGGCCTGGTGGTGGGGGAAAACCTATGGTGGATGGCCATTTCTGGGTGCCTATCGATGATTACAACGTGATGGTATATAACTGGGGCTATTCTTATGGAGATGATGCTTTGGAACCGGATGATTGGGAACTACGGGGAACAGGAAATAACTTTGGAACAGACATCGATGTCGATAACGGGTTCCGTTCGCTTCGGAATATGGATAACGACTACATGATAGACCGGGGAATCCAGAAAACTGAGACCTTTACTGGTATCCGGGGAGTAAATACCCAGGATAGGGCTGTACAGGAAAGCATGGGTCGAATAGTGGACCGAAGTCGCGAATTCTTGGGTCCTGCAGACATGGCTATTGTCACTACTCGTAAGCTTCTAGAAGAGGCGGTCAACGTCGTTTCAGATGGTGGAGATCCCATCGGATTAATACCCAGTTATTATGACATACGTTCGGCTCAAGGCACCGTGCCGTTCGGTAGTAATTGGAAGGAAGTGCTTATGGAGAGAATGTATCCAACTAACGGAGAATAAGAGTATCGATCCTGGTTTAGCCGTCTAAATAACAACCGGTAGTTAGTTGATATAAGATTGGGGTAGCAATTAAACAGGACAATAAATGGATTCTAAAGGAGAAGTAACATGGGTATACAGGTGGACAGGATAGGTCATATAGGTATATTAGTATCCGATTTCGAGAGATCCTTCAAGTTTTACACCGAAACTATGGGGTGTAAGGTAACTAATCGGCGCAAAGGGTCCGACGGTAGGGAGACTGCTTTTTTGAGGTTTGGGGAGTGCCATCATGACTTTGTGATTGCAACGGCCCCTCAGGGTGCAGATATCACGGCCCCTCAGGGAGGAGAAAGGCTAATTCAACAAATTGCATTCTTGGTGAAAGACCGGGAAGCCTACTTGGACGGATTAGCCCATTTGTATAAACACGGTGTGACTCCCGCCAGTAAGCCGTTGGTTCATGGTCCAGAGGGTGGAGGAGGAGTTCAAGGGAGCGGAAGCCGGTCATTCTACTTCTTTGATCCGGATGGGAATCGGCTCGAAATTTATACCGATTCTGTCATGGTCAGGAATGGAGAGGAGTTTCCACGAGAGGATATTGCCGAGGCGTTAAATGCCTTCTCTCAATGGGAACCAAGTTAGGGTTAACAGGTTATGACAGCATAGGGAAAGAGCCTACCAAATAATGCCGTGATCCCCCTGGCTCTAGCTCGGTCCTCATTAAATCGATAGTCTGATTAGTCCATGAGGGCGTATTTGGTAGGCTAGTAGATCCTATTATTTGTCCTATTTGATCGACTTCACGTTCGGATATCTTGCGGCGAACCCTCCCGAGAGTCAGGTGTGGTGAGAAACTGCGCCGCTCTCTGGGGAGCCCTACCTGCTCCACGACATTATCAACGGCTAGATGTAAATTTTGCAGGATACTTAGGTCTCCTTTCACACCTGCCCACAGAACCCTGGGACGGCGGTTATTCGGGAAGCATCCAAGTTCTGATAGAGTGAGTTCAAAAGGCGTGACTTCAGTAGCTATTTCCGGCAATAGTAAAAGTAGAGCATCGATTTTATCCGTTTTTATGTCACCCATGAATTTAAGGGTGAGATGGATTCCTTCTGGCCTGACCCATCGAATTTTATCTTGTATTGCACCATCAATCTCATTTATTGTTTTTCGGAGAATACCCCTGACTTGTTCAGAGATTGGAAGCGAAATAAAAGACCTTATCTTGAGACGATCAGATGCTGCCATAGCAGTAAGTCCTCAGCTAGTGACATAATTTGGGGCTTTCTCTCTAAAGGGTTGGGAATACTATCTAGCTATCCCGTATGCTACTGTATTCACCGACTGGTCTGGACTATTTCGCATATATTCGGCCAGTAACATTACCAAATTCCCCATGGCAGTGTTGGACCAAAACCAGGTGTGAATATCTACATCTGATCCATTGGGACGTTGGGCCATTCTAGCTTCGTAATAAAAAGCCTTCAGGTCATCCACGCAATAACGTACGAATTGGGGAATATCTATATCAGCCGGCCGTTCTTTCATGTCCGGATTTTCTTCATTTATATAACTTTCGAGAAATCGAACTATGCCCCTAAATCTCCGTTGAGGGATCCCTGTAAGACCGACAGCGGTACGCCCATTTCGAGAATTGCCCCACTGTTCGTAGTATCCTCTGAGTGCTGTTAGTTCGTCAGCTGGACTCATATCGGGTGAATCAGTCTCGTTAACCTGAGGTAGTTTATTCGCTTCAGATCCCTGGATCATAACATCCGGTATTTTTTCTTCAGGATAGCGCTCCAGAATAGGTCCTTGCGAGCTTGTTAATAGATCAAAAGTAGCCTGCAATACCTTATGCTGCAGTTCGGGGTTATCTGCCTCGCCAAGGGTGTTCCCAAAATAGAATGGGACCGCTAGCATGCGAGGAGGTTTGACTCTCTCAGCATGTTCCTCTATGAGTACCAGCCCGGTGGTGGTCAGTCCTTGCTCTTCGAAGACGCGAGCGATCACGCTTACAGCGTGTGA
>CAJXEF010000074.1 GCA_913052545.1 uncultured Chloroflexota bacterium | reverse complement strand
TAATGCCTGAAGAAATAGCCAAAGGAACACTTAGAGAACAAACAGAATGGATTGAAACCATGCAAGTTGCCGACTACATAGCCAAATTGTCGATTCCAGTGGTGATAGCCATAAACGGTAATGCTATCGATCATGGCCTTGAACTGGCACTTTCGGGTGACATACGGATAGCTGATCCCGATATACAACTAGGATTAACGGATATCAAGCATGGGGTTATGGGGTGGGATGGAGGCACCCAACGGTTACCTAGACTAGTAGGACAATCCTGGGCTAACGATCTAGTCCTTACGGGACGGACGATCAGTGCCCAAGAAGCGTTAAACATCGGGTTAGTCAACAGGGTATCCCTCCCGGGCAATTTAATTGACGAAAGCTTATCATTAGCAGAATCTATTACCGAGGGAGGCCCTATAGCGTCAAAGTACTTAAAAGAAACAATGTACAAAGGGATGGACATGACTCTTCCTCAAGGATTAGCTCTAGAGGCAGATCTAAATGTTATTCTACAAAGCACAAAGGATCGAGCCGAAGGGATCTCTTCTTTTTTACAGAAACGAAAGCCGCTATATAATGGGGAGTAATTAATAAACTTATTGGTAGAACGGAAGACCGGATTTTTTACATATGAAACTTAAACTAGATCTACATACTCACATTTGGGAAGCGTTCAATTTCCAGCCTCCTTCACTAGAAATAGCAGAAAAAGTAATCACACAGGTTAAATCACAAGGGATTGACGGCATAGCGATCACAGATCACCACAACAAGGATTGGGCACATGAATTCGGAGAGCTAATTAACACCCATTTCCCAGGTGAAATCATCATATTGCCAGGATGGGAAATAGAAGTAAGACCACCCGATAATCCCTTTGAAGAATACCAAGTTTCAGAGATATTCTTACCTGAGGGAGGCATATTCCGTATCTACTGCCACCCTGGATATTATTCACCAAATATAATAATCGAGGATAACATCCATGCCATTGAGATTGACAATTATATTCATAATTGGCATATAAGAAAGCCTCAGGTCAAGGAAATAGCTGAAGCATATTCATTGCTAACGGTCGAAGTCAGTGATGCTCACAATCTGGAAAATATCGGCCTCCGACACACTGAAATAGAACTCGAAGAGCTTTACAAACGGGCTGAACCTAGATAGGCATCTAAGATGGCCAGTTTCAAAACCATTCTATATAGCAAACAATGTCACGTAGGCCTTGTTTCATTGAATAGGCCCCATGTTCTGAATGCCTACAACATGCAGATGAGGGATGATTTATTTGAAATTATCCAATCGATTAAGGACGATGATGAAATCAAGGCTGTTCTAATATCCGGTCAGGGAAGGGCTTTTTGCTCAGGAGCCGATTTGACAGAATTTGGGACAGCTCCTTCCCAAGTCATTGCCAGAGACGTCCGGTGGAAGAGAGACGTTTGGGGACAGCTGTATTCTCTAGATAAACCCGTTATCTCGGCTCTACACGGATATTGTATAGGATCCGGATTAGAATTGGCTCTCCTTTCAGACATTCGCATTTCTTCCTTCGAGACTAAATTCGCTATGCCAGAAGTAAAACTAGGAATGATACCCGCAGCAGCAGGAACTCAGACTCTGCCTAGGCATTCGAGTCTATCCTTAGCTGTTGAATTATTATTAACAGGGAGAACCATCAGTGCCGAAGAAGCTCTCAATATGAAATTACTCACACGAGTTGTTGCTGAACACGAATTAACTAAAACTTCCCTAAATATTTGCCATCAACTATCTCTCGTCCCTACGAAAGTATTGTCTGCCACTAAACTAGCTTTACGAGAATCGAACAACCTTACTCTGAGAGAAGCTCTATCACTAGGATCCCGTCTATCTTTAAGAACTTTAATTTCTTATGATGGAAGCTAAACCAACGCAATCTTTAACAACTGGATTTCGCAATGAATACTTCCGAATTTCTATCTATCGCATGCGCAATCGTACCAGATAGGACCGCATTAATTTTTGACCAAACCCGATTTACTTTCGATCAATTACAAATCCGGGTGAATCGATTGGCCGACTCTTTGGCTAATATGGGCATAGGATCCGGAGACCGGATAGCAATTATGCAAGTTAACTGCCACCAAATCATAGAAATTTATTTTGCTGCTGCCCAGTTAGATGCTATATTCGTGCCGCTAAATTTCAGGGCCCGTTCAGAAGAACTCTCCCAAATGTTAAGTATCGCTCAGCCGTCGATCTTATTTATTGGTGAGCGATACTTGCCTTTGATAACGAATTCGAGAGGAGAAGTTACTAGAAATCCTATCGTAGTCATGGACAACGCGTCATCAGCAGTTAGTCCAACCTACGAACAATTAATATCCAGCGGCAATCCCGAACCTGTTTATTTCCCTGAATCAGCTGATGAAGATACCACGGTCATCATGTTTACAGCAGGGACTACCGGCACTCCGAAAGGAGTTATGCTTACTCACGATAGCTTCTCATCATACATATTATCCACCGTAACACCAGCAGATCCTGACGTTTATGAAACGAACCTTATAACAGTCCCTTTTTATCATATTGCGGGCCTCCAAGCAGCATTGTCAGCAATTTTTGGTGGCAGGACTTTAGCGATTATGCAGCAATTCGATGCATCAGCTTGGCTGCAATTAGCTCAAGAGGAACATGTCAACAGGGCTATGTTAGTTCCGACAATGCTCAAGCAATTGATGGACCACCCTGAGTTTGAGAAATATGACCTCTCTGATTTACGGGTAATTACATACGGAGCTGCCCCCATGCCATTAGAAGTAATAAAACAAGCTATACGGACTTTCCCCAATGCCCAGTTTATAAATGCATTCGGTCAAACTGAAACTGCTTCTACCATCACGATGTTGCCGCCAGAAGACCACATTATGGAGGGATCAGATTCCGAGATCGAAAAGAAACTGGTTCATCTAACGTCTATTGGCAAGCCACTCGAAGATGTAGAAGTGATGATCGTAGCGGAAAACGGCCATCCAGTAGAACAAGGGAAAGTTGGGGAGATAGTCGCTAGAGGCGAGCGAATGATGAAAGGATATTGGGGTCAGGAAATTGAAACTCAAGAGATTATCAGATCAGGTTGGATTTACACCGGTGATCTCGCTTATCAAGATGAGGACGGATACATTTACTTAGCCGGAAGGGCCAAAGATTTTATTAAGCGCGGCGGAGAGATGATATCTCCAGATGAAGTTGAACAGGTCCTGATAACTCATCCTCACATCGCCGATGCGGCCGTAATAGGCATACCCGATCTGGAATGGGGGGAAGAGGTTCGAGCCCTAGTTGTACTTAGGAATTCGCTAGAACAGATTCAGGCTAGCCTTCCAGTTGACTTAGAGAAAGATTTAATTGAGTACTGCAGGGAGAAGCTAGCGAGTTTCAAAAGACCTAAATCAATTATATTCATCGATAACATACCCAGAAACGTTATGGGCAAAATACTGAAAAGAGACCTTCGTGACATTTATGGTTCCCAGGGAACCTGATTTATTAAATCTATTAAAATTAGCTCAAACCTGAGGACCAAGACTACAAACCTTGACCAATTTATGCCAAGATAAATTTTTTAAGCGAGCAGTACAATGAAGATAGCAGTAATGGGGACCGGCGGGGTTGGAGGATATTTTGGCGGATTATTAGCGAAAGCCGGTAATGATGTAACATTTATAGCCCGCGGAGAACATCTTCAGGCCATACGGGATAACGGACTTCGGGTAGTTAGTTCAAATGACGGGGACTTCACAGTCACCAGTAAAGCAATCGAGTTCACAACAGATTGTGAAATACAAGATCTGATTCTTTTCACGGTCAAAATGTACCACAACCAATCAGCAATCGAGACCATCCGGCCCCTAATTGGAGATGCCACAGTTATATTAACATTACAAAATGGGATAACTAATGCAGATCAGTTGGTTTCAGAATTTGGACAAAAAAATATAATGATAGGGTCGGCCTACCTAGAAGGCCGGATACAAGCGCCCGGTATTATATCTCAAGGGGGTCCCGGAACCACAGCTTTCGGAGAACTAACGCCAGGAATAACAGAACGCTCACAAACCCTTTATGCCTTGTTCACTAAAGCCGGCTGGAGAGTCACATTAGAGGAAAACATGCAGGGAATGCTTTGGAAAAAATTTGCCTATCTAGCGGGATCTGCAGCGGTTTGTACAGCGAGCGGATCCAATTATGGTGAAATGCGAGCTTTATCCCCCACTAGGGAGATAATCAGGTCTGCCATTCAAGAAGTATTAGACGTAGGAAAGGCCAGAGGCGCATTAATCATGGATGATTCATTGGAATGGGCCATGAATGCGTTAGATAACTTCCCTCCTACCGGGTTATCATCTATGACTAAAGATTTTCATTCCGGTGGTCCCGTAGAACTAGAAGGATTGACCGGAGCAGTATTGGAAATGGGACACGAGTTGAACGTCCCTATCCCAGTAAACGAAACTTTATATGGAATACTAAAACCGTGGGAAATGCGATTACAGAATGTTTGACCTAACAACCATTGATACAGGAGTATTTCGGTGATATACAATACTCAATCCACATAATTATAATGTTACTGATTTGATAGTGAACGAGCGCTAGGAGTTGCAAAATGACCACTACTACCGATATAGGCTTGATGGCCCATTTAATGCGTAGAGCCGGATTTGGAGCATCTCGAGAGGAACTAGAAAGACGCGCAGAAATCGGATATGAAGCCACAGTAGAAGAGTTCTTACATCCAGAAACCCAGCCGCCCTTTGATGATGATCTACTATTTCGTTACATACCATATTTGAGAATGGGAACAGGCATGCCAAGTTATCAAGGGTACTGGATGTATCGAATGATAACTACACAACGCCCTCTAGAAGAGAAAATGACTCTCTTCTGGCATCAAGTCTTCGCAACTGGCTATCCCAAGTTAAACCGTAACCCCCAGATGAATAAGCAACTTAATCTATTCCGTCGGCTTGCATTTGGAAATTTCAGAACCATCTTAATTGAGTTATCAAGAGATCCAGCAATGATATTCTGGTTGGATAATAACGAAAACAAGAAGGGTATCCCAAATGAGAATTATGGTCGGGAACTGTTAGAACTATTTTCCATGGGCGTTGGCATGGATGATCACTTTAACTATACCGAAGAAGACGTTAAAGACTGTGCACGGGCATTTACCGGGTGGACTATAGCTCCTCAATTGCCACGATATCCCTATGGTGACTACCTGTGGGATTTCGAGTATAGAGCGGACGAACATGATGACGGTGAGAAATCTTTTTTGGGTCAGCATGGACGATTCAACGGTGAAGATATAATAGATATCATAGTCCGGCAACCCGCAACCGCTCGCTTCCTTTGTCGCCATCTCTATAATTTCTTTGTTGCTGACGAACCACAGGTACCTTCATGGCAAACCATACCTCCTAGTGATCCCTCAGCTATTGAAGCGATGGTCCAAGCCTATTTTGATTCTAATTACGAATTAGAATCCGTTCTCCGGGTGCTTTTTAATTCCGAATTCTTTAAAAACGCCCGCAATACTAAAGTTAAGAGTCCCGCAGAGCTCATAGCGAGTGTGATGCGCTTAGTTGATGACTATACATCCCCCAAACCCAACATTCATAACATCGCAGATGCCTGTGGATATATGGGACAGGATCTATTTAATCCACCAACTGTAGAAGGATGGCACACAGGAAAGGAATGGATTGATAGTGGTGCGTTAGTAGAGCGGATCAATTTTGCTGCCGACAGAGTAGGAAACCTAGAAAACCCTGGAATACAGAGAATCTGCGACCGATTGGCATCCAGCGGTGGGCCATTTACTCCAGAACAATTAGTAGAACATTGCGCGGAATTGGCTGGGCCTGTCCAGATGAAGGACAACAGCAGGAAAGGATTAATAACTTATCTGGCTCGGGACGGTGAAATAAAATGCGCAACCGAAGCTGATAGATCTGATTTCAACCAGAGGGTCACTGGTCTGTTACAAATGATAGTTTCTCTGAGAGAGTACCAATTTTCATAAAGAATGAAGTCCATTCAGCGAGGTAATCATGTCAACTTTGGCTAATGCTAACCCCACGTTTGTTTACAGTCAGACCATTGGCAACCAAAGTACTCCACCTGCACACGGGTTCTCAGCCCCTGTCAGTGTCGCTATAGGCACTCAAGGCGAATTATTCGTGATCTGCAATTACTACGAATATCAAAAAAACACAAAATTTATAGTCAAATGTAGTATGGACGAAGACTATATCCAACATTTTGGCAGCTATGGCACAGGACCCGGTGAAATCACCTGGCCCAATTCGTTGGCGGTCGACAATGAAGGTAAAGTCTATCTTTCTGACGAATGGCTCAACCGCATCACAATTTTCGACAATAATGGTGTATTCCTCGGTCATTGGGGAGAAGAAGGGTCGGAAAATGGCATGTTAAATCGCCCAGCAGGCTTAGCCTTTGATCACGATGATAACTTATTGGTAGCCGATAGCTTCAATCACAGAATTCAAAGATTCACTAGAGATGGTAAATTCTTAAACTCCTGGGGACAGCGAGGACACGAACCCGGAGAATTCAACACACCCTGGGGCCTTACCATTGACTCCTCTGGGAATACCTGGATCGCGGACTGGAGGAACGATAGAGTCCAACAATTTTCCGGTGACGGATCCTTCATCAAGCAAGTAGGTAAAACTGGAACCAATCCAGGTGAATTTAATCGACCCAGCGGAGTAGCAGTGGATAACGAAGGCTGCCTATACGTGGTTGATTGGGGCAATGACCGAGTACAAGTATTTGACCCCAATGGCGAGTTTGTAACACAATTTTTTGGAGATTGTCCCGGCTTCTCGAAATGGGCGATAGCCCGCATGGCGTCGGACCCCGAGGAAATGGCGGCTCAGAGAGTTCAATCTAGAACCCTGGAACTAGAAAGGCTTTTCTATCAACCTACCGGCATTCAGGTTGATTCCGAAAACCGTATACTAATTGTTGACTGCGGCCGGCACAGAATTCAAATTTACCAAAAAGCCAGTGTATCTCTAGAGGATATAGTCCCCTCCCAATTAGGCCCTCAACGTCCAACTCAAAACCCAACAGAGCTTTGGGGTAAATTATGAATGTGGGAAATGACGCTGGATAAAGACTTGAATAGTCATAAATCCTACCAAGTAGGTCCAGACACAAGTGGTCTCAAAAGTAACCCTGTTGTGTAGAGTCAGCCCCAATTCACACTAAAAAATGATCGAAACACCAGGTGAGCCTAAGGTATATCAATACTTTGAAGGTCTCTTAATTTTCGCAACATTAGACCCGCAGTCGATATAGAAACTACCAATCCGAAAATCGAAATCGCGGGCCCAGTTCCAAACCAATCTGCAGCTATCCCGATACAAGTTCCCCCGACTGCTGTCATCCCCCAACTCAATTGATGGATACTCATTACCCTTCCACGGAATTCGTCCCTGACCAAGCTTTGAACCAAAGTATTATTTACAGTCATAAATACCACCATGGAACCTCCCGTCAACCACAACATTGCAGCAACGCCTGGGAACCACGATATTTGGGCGAATAAAAATATTGCAACTCCAAAGCCAGCACCAGATATCAGCAAAAAAACCGGCGAATTCTTTAAATTCCCAAACGAGGCTATGATCGCAGTTCCGGATAAGCCTCCTATCCCGAGCCATAGCAACATTGAACTATAGACATTAACGCCTCCCGCCAACAAATTGCTGGCTACTTTGGGAATCAAAGTTTCGAACGACATACCAAACGTACCAAAAAAAACAGCAACGACGATTAGAGTTAAAATTAGATCGTTGCCCTTAATATATTTCATGCCACCGACTAATCCTTCTATAAACCCATACCCAAGATTATCTCTGTGGTGTAATGCAGGGTCCATTAATAGCATGACCAATACCGTAAAAACATAAGATCCGCCTATGATATAAAAAACACCGGCTATGCCGCCAAAATGAACCAATGGAGCAAAAAACCCAGGTCCTATTATTGCGGAGCCACTGAATAACAAAGAATAAAGGGCTATCCCATTCACCAACAATTCTCTTGGTACCAACTTCGGTAACATCGCCTGCCGTGACGGTATGTCAAATGCCAATAACAACCCTGAAATGCCAGCCAACACTAATAGTTGCCATGGATTTATCCACAACATGGAGATTAGAAAACCCGTAGTAATAGCTATTACCGCGAAGCAAGATCTAGTTACGATAACCAGACGCAAACGATTAACACGGTCAGCTATTACGCCTCCCAGCGCTGAAAATGCTAATACAGGAGCAAGACTAGCAGTAGTAACCAGACCTAAATACAAAGGCGATTCGGTTAATGAATGCATTAACCACAGTCTCCCGAAAATCAACGCCCACATTCCGAGGTTAGAGAAAGCACCAGCCAACCAATACAGCCTATATTCTCGATATGAAAAGGCGGAAAACATTCAGTTACACCCTTATATCCACATAATCCGCTTTCCCATATTTATTTGAGCAAGCTATATCCTTATTGTGCCTAAGAACCCAAATCGGGGCTTCAATTAGAACTTATTGATTGTTCTAAAACGCCGGTTTATTCACCACAGCAGGGTCTATTTTCCTGGAGATGAGTTTCCCGTCAGACGGTGAACCCAGAAGCTCACCATTGTTGACCATTAATTTTCCTCGGAGCATAACTGTGGTCGGCCAACCTTCAACTTGCCAGTTTTCCCAAGGGCTATAATCCCTAACATGCAAATCTGCCATTCGCAAAGCCTTTTTAAACGATGGGTCAATGATAGTGATGTCCGCATCGCTGTCAGCTGCGATAGCTCCCTTTCTAGGGTACATCCCCAATAATTTGGCAGCATTACTTGAGGTTACTTCCACAAATCGCTCCAAAGATAAGCCTCTTTTTACGACAGCTTCTGTGTAATTTACACCCATACGAATCTCAATTCCGATGTTCCCACCTCTCACATCAACTACATTCCTACCCGCTGTTTTATCGACGTAAGTAGTAAAGCTGCTATCTGTAGCCGTGAATGCAAGATTACCATCCATCACTCCGTCCCATAGATAGTTTCTATCTTCCTCATATTTTAGAGATGGATAAGTGTGATATTTCATACCATCAGGTTCCTTATACTGATCACATATAAACGATAGAGCTAACGTTAGCACTTCACCATACACGGGTAATCCATCAGACCTGGCTTCTTGTATTGCCCGCATCCCCTCCTTCGCAGTAACATGAACAAAATACATTCCTGCCCCGGTCCTTTCCGCAAGACGTATAGATTTCTGAAACGCTAGGTCCTCAACTAAATTGGAGTGTATCAGATGGACGTTATACCAATCCCATAGGCCTCTTTGTTTTGCCAGCAGATAGTTATACATTACTAATTCATCATCTTCGCCATGGACAGCCAAAACACCGCCATGCTTCGCTACCTGTTCCATAACGTTGGCCATTCGCCCAGTATCAATTCTACCTATTGGCGTCAATGTATGAACGCGTCCCTCGGGCGGTCTGATGTCAGTAGTGAATACTTTTATACTGGGAAAACCCGCGGAGATCAGCTCGTTATACCTACTTATAGCATCAGGTGTGTTTTTACTAGAATATATACAGTGAGTGGAGTAGTCAGTATAAGCGTTTCCCTCCCAGGGTTTTAGAAAATCGTGAATACCTTCAACTAGATCTCCCTCGTTAGGTACCGGAGCGAAATCTATAATTGTCGTAGTACCACCCCAGATCGCTCCTAAAGAATGGTCCAAGGGACCGGCGTTCGGTGTTCCAGATACCAGTTGTCGTGCACCAGGTTGTACGTTGGCAGCAGCGTGTGCATGAGGTTCAATCCCTCCGGGTACAACTATCTTCCCTGTAGCATCAATAACCGTTGCTCCCTCGAAGGGTAGAATGCCCGGCATAGCGACGGCGACTATTTTTTCGCCTGATATTCCAATATCCCAGTATCCCAGCCCTGCAGGAGTAACCACTTTGCCACCGGAGATAATCGTGTCAAGCATGTTATCCTCTCTTAAGATATAAAATTTTCAAGGCTCCAGCTTACTTCTCAACCAAGTAATCCAAATA
>CAJXEF010000073.1 GCA_913052545.1 uncultured Chloroflexota bacterium | reverse complement strand
GGGTTCTACCAATAGGTGACTGGTCAATGTTTACTACTTTGTCGATGTGTTCTAAGCCCAGAATTTCTTTATGGTGACCTGGTAGATCCCTGCTTCTGTTAAGTATCTGGGCCATTCTTTTATATAAAATCTCGTAAACTAAAGTGCTTTTGCCAGATCCGGAGACACCGGTGACACATGTTAGTACTCCCAGGGGTATGGTCACGTCCACTTTTTGCAGATTATTTTCATATGCACCGATTATTTTAATTTCATCTTCCTTCGGAGCGCGGCGTTTTGGAGGTAGAGGAATGCTTTTTTCACCACTTAGGTATTGACCGGTCAATGAATTTTTGTTGGCCATTATTTCATCCAACACGCCAATGGCGACCACGTTACCGCCGTGTTCACCCGCACCTGGCCCCATGTCGATTATGTGATCTGCGTTTCTCATCATTGATTCATCATGTTCGACTACTATCACAGAATTTCCCATGTCGCGGAGATTTAGCAAAGTATCTATTAATCGCTGGTCGTCGTGAGGATGCAGCCCAACTGTGGGCTCATCGCATACGTATAGTACACCTGTTAAGCCCGACCCTATTTGCGTGGCCAACCTAACCCTCTGGGCTTCACCACCTGATAAAGTCCGAGCTGTTCGGTCCATAGTCAGATAATCCAGTCCAATATTGTCTAAAAATTCTAATCTACCTTCAATTTCCTTAAGAATCTGATTGGCTATTATTTTGTTTCTTTGGGACAATACCGGACCGTCGGTTGGTAAAGGGGAATCCGGATCAATCTGTCTAACCCAGCTCAATCCATTTCCTATGTTTTTAGCAGAGACATCCATTATCCCTATACCACAAACTTTGACGGCAAGTGCTTCCGGTTTTAGGCGTTTCCCCTGGCAGCTAGGACATGGCTTAGCTGACATGTATCTTTCAATTTCTTGCTTGGTGTGATCCGATTCCGTGTTTTTATAGCGCCGGTTTAAATTAGAAATTACTCCTTCATAATTGGTGTCCCAGCTATAATTCCGGCCGCGGTGAGTCCGGTGTCTGATAGTAATTGGCTGGTTTGAACTACCGTAAAGAATCAAATCTATTTGATCCTTCTTCAAGTCTTTGACGGGAGTTTTCGCAGAAAACCCGTTTGCGGAGGCTACAGAATCCATTAGGCTTAAATACCAACTGTTTGATGGACCTGATCGAGTCCAGGGGACTACTGCCCCTTCGATTAATGAAAGATTTTTGTTCGGGATGACAAGATCTGGATCAAATTCTAATTTGTAACCCAGTCCCGTACAATTTGAGCAGGCACCATGAGGGCTATTGAAACTAAAAGTTCGTGGTTCGATTTCTTGTAGGTTTGTTCCGCATTGCATGCACGCAAATTGTTCAGAAAATACTAGTTCTTCTTTGCCCTCTTGATGCACATGAAGCAAGCCCTCTCCTTCCGCCAGGGCCGTTTCTACGGATTCGGAAACTCGGGTGTGTTCTGTTTCGGGTCTTATAATAAGGCGATCCACTACTATGTCAATGTAATGCCATTTGCGTTGGTCTAAATTGAGATCGTCCAGGTCATCTAATTGACGGATTTCACCATTGATCCGTACTCTGACGAACCCAGATTTTCTAGCAGAAGCAAAAACTTCTTTATGCTCTCCTTTCTTCCTACGTATTTTAGGTGCTAGCAAAGTTATTCTGCTGTCTTCTGGTAGGTTTAAAATCGAATCTATGATTTGTTGAACGGTTTGCCGTTCTACTGGTTTATTGCATTTGGGGCAATGGGGTACGCCTACTCTTGCATACAGCAGCCTTAAATAATCATAAATCTCGGTGACTGTTCCGACAGTAGACCTAGGATTATGAGAGACACCTTTTTGGTCTATGGATATGGCGGGCGAGAGTCCTTCAATGTAATCTACATCCGGTTTATCCATAAGTCCCAAGAATTGCCTGGCGTATGCGGAAAGGGACTCTACGTAACGTCGTTGGCCTTCTGCGTAGATCGTGTCGAAGGCTAATGAGCTTTTACCTGATCCCGAAACACCAGTGATAACCACCAGTTTGTCTCGAGGAATTGTGAGCTCTATATTCTTTAAATTGTGCTCTCGTGCACCCTTGATGTGGATGAAATCCTGGGGCATTGTACGCACCTTAGTTGGGGATTAACGCTTTAATTCTACCATCTTTGGAGTTGCAAATATGGGTACGCAGCGTGGGTTGTGATCCGGTCAGTTAATTAATTGGATGCTGGCTTAAACTATTCTAATTCGACTAATGGGTCATTAGCGTTCACGGAATCTAACGGCTGGACGTGGATTTCTTTGATTATGCCAGCCCTAGGAGCTCGGATACTTTGCTCCATCTTCATTGCTTCTACTACGCAAACTTCGTCACCTTCGTAAACTGTGTCACCAGGTCTAACATTAATTGACATTACTCTGCCTGGCATGGGTGAACGGAGTATATTTTCATTAGGGGACTGTTGGGATTCTGTGTAACGGGATACAACGGGATGATCTTCTATTTCTACTGATCTAGTTCTTCTAACATTAGATGTTCTTTCTTGTGGTGTGGCTTCGATTTCTATGAAGAAGGTTTCATCGTTAACACGTACTTCAATAGGGGTGGCAGTTATATCTCCGATCTCAACGTTGTACCACTGGTCATCAACTTTAATACGGATTCTATTTAACGCCACCCTCTGCTCCCAATAGGATGAGAGAGCATTTGTTCTTGCAACCCATGGGACCGCCAAGAGCTTGGGGGCCTGCTTGCGGTGGATGCGGAGTTTTTCAAGGACAATGCAACAGCTGTTCCGATTGCAGCGGCTACTTTTGCATTAGATTGGGCTTTATTAGAATGACCCATAGTTTGATCCGAATCCTTGGATTTTCGCTGGTTTAGGGGTTCGTTTAATAGTTGGGCCAGGGTTCCGGTATGGTGGACTGATTTCACAAACTCGGGATATTTAAGTATCTTGCGTAGTAACTCCGCGTTACACGTAATGCCGTTTATTCTCAATTCCAGTAATGCGGTCTCTAGCCTATGGGTCGCCTCTTCCCTGTTAGTTCCCCAGCTTAAAACTTTTCCCAATAACGGTTCATAGTGTAGCGTAACTTCGTAGTTATTGCCAATTGCAGTGTCTATCCGTACGTTTTTACCGCACGGGAAGTTCACATCCGTTATCTTTCCTAAATTCGGCATGAATGTGATTGGATCTTCTGGGTATACTCTAGCTTGTATAGCATGGCCTTTTAGATTGATGTCGTCTTGCTGTAAGCCTAAACTTTCCCCCGCAGCCACTTTTAACTGAAGTTCTACTATATCTAATCCTGTTACCAATTCCGTTACTCCGTGTTCGACTTGTAGTCGTGTATTCATTTCCAAAAAATAAATTTGACCTTGGGCCGTAACCAAAAATTCCACCGTGCCGGCGTTAGTATAACCAATGGAGTTACCAAGTTTCACAGCTAGCTTGTATAATTTTTTCTTGATTGCCGGTGTTAGTTTGAGTGATGGGGCTTCTTCAACAAGTTTTTGATGTCTTCGTTGTATGGAGCAATCTCTATCAAACAAATGAATCAAATTTCCTAGTTCATCTCCAATTAGTTGTACTTCGATGTGAGAGGCATCTTTTAGCTGGCGTTCAAAGAAAAGCCTCGTGCTGCTGAAAGCGTGATTTGAAACCCTACGAGTACGATCGACAATAGGCAATAAGTCATCCATGTTTTCTACTTGATGGATGCCAATGCCTCCGCCACCGTCGGCCGCCTTTACCATTAAAGGAAATCCCAGAGTCCAAGCACAGTTTATAGCTTGGTCATCTTCTACAGGCTGGTCAGTTCCTGGGAGAACTGGTAGGCCCGCTTTCTTTGCTAATTTTCTAGCCTTGATTTTATCTCCCATCTTTTCCATGACTTCAGCCGTGGGCCCTATGAATCGTATGCCGTGTTCCTGACATGCTCGGGCTAGTAGTGGATTTTCAGAGAGAAAACCGTAACCAGGGTGTATGGCTTCAGATTTACTATATTTAGCTATTTCAATGATTTTAGAGAGATTTAGGTAACTCTCCTGGGGGTCTGCTGCTCCTACTAAATAGGCCTCGTCTGCTTCTGTTACATGTAGAGCATTTTGGTCTGCCTCTGAGTAAATTGCTACAGTTTTTATGTCTAAATTTTTACAGGTACGAATTATCCGGCAAGCTATTTCACCACGGTTGGCGATAAGTATTTTTTTAAACAAAAAGTCACCCTTAATGAATAATGAATAATGAATACGGAACTGAACAAGAAAAATTATAAGAAGCTCTGAGACTTGAACTATTGGGGGTATTGATTGTTTCGATCTAGATCAAACGGGATAAAATAACTAAGAATATATAGGATGTGTTGCTGATTTGCGTAGGTGTTCTAAAAACGTCTTAGAACGAATTTCTTTATCCAACCAGAAGTGAATCGTGTTACCCAGTATAGAATCCAATTCTTGAGCTATAGATTGGTTCATGTGGAGATCTGGAAGTTTTTTGAGGTCCGTATTATGCAGCATTCGTAGGACTTTAAGGGCTAGAACAGATATGTTACGGATATTTGCTTCCTCAGGTTGGCACTCCATACAAAGTGTCCCGCCATAGTTAGAGGAAAAACGATGAGCTCTTGGTGAAAGCTCGGTACGGCATTCTATACATTCATAAAGCTCTGGCATAAATCCTGATAACCGAAGTAGATGGAGTTCAAAATACATCAGAGTGAATTGTGATTGGGGACATGAGTTGAGTACCCTTAGGACCTCTTGAGAAAGTTGGTATAAATTATAATTCGCATGGGACTCGGTGCCAAAGCCATCAATTAGTTCGTTGATGTAAATACCCTGTGCTAAGCCGATTAAACTAGATTTTAGATGACGAAAATCTTCAATTGTTTCAGCTTGATTAATTATGTCTAGATTAGTAGCTTTAGTGATGGATAGATTATTGATGGTTAGTGGTTCAAAGTGGCCGACAAGTTTGCTAGTAGATTTCCGTGCGCCCTTAGCTACGGCTCGAAATTTGCCAATATCTTTGCTATATAAAGTTACAAGAAGATCGGACTCTCCCAGAGACATATTTTTTAGAGATAATGCTTCGGTTCTGTAATATTTATCTGATGGCATGCTAGAACTGCTGACGTCCTTGAAAAGCTCTACTGAGAGTTAGTGAATCTGAATATTCTAAGGAGCCACCTATCGGTATACCTCTTGCTAAATGAGTGAGCCTGACGTTAGTGGATCCTAGATACCTTGAGATGTACATTGAGGTTGCCTCACCCTCTAGGGTAGGATTCGTAGCGAGGATCAGTTCGGTTATATCATTAGATGATAAACGACTAAAAAGTTCCTTAAGTTTTATTTGATCTGGGCCGATACCGTTCATGGGAGAGATTACCCCGTGAAGTACGTGATATAGGCCGTTATAGCAACGAGTCTTTTCCAATGCGAGTACGTCAAGTGGATCTTCAACTGCACAAATTAGATTGCGTTGGCGTTGGGGATTTGAACATATCATACAGGGGCTTTTATCAGTTAAATTTTGGCATTCTTCACAAAAGATGATTTTTTGTTTAACAGATTGGATTGCTTCTGAGAGGTCGTAGGCCTCTTGTGTAGGAAGACGTATTATGTGATAGGCAAGTCGTTGTGCACTTTTCGGTCCAATTCCGGGTAGCCTGTTAAGCTCTTGAATCAGCCGAGCTAAAGGTGGGGCGGCGGAAGGTATATCATCTAATGTCATTCGGTTGTTCCACGGATAATTTAGCCAAGATTAGAACCGTGTATTCATAAGAGTTAATATATTATGTGAGTCCGGGTATATTAAGACCGCCTGTGACGGCGTTCATCTTTTGACTTGCTATTTCTTGGGTTTTGTTGAACGCGTCATTGACAGCCGCCGCTATCAAATCTTGTAACATGTCTAATTCTTCAGCAGCTTCTGGTTCTATGGTCACAGATTCTACAGTTTGTTTTCCGGACATAACTATCTTTACTACCCCACCCCCTGCACTACCCTCAACAGTGAGTGATTCTAGTTCTTCTTGAACTTTTTGCATGTCGTCTTGCAGTTTTTGTGCCTGTCTTTGGGCTTGTTTAATCATATTCCGGTTCATTAGGTTATTTCCTCCACTATTCTTGCACCCATTCCCATGGCAGTTCTTACTAAAGGACTATTTTGAGTTGCCCGATAGCTTTCTTCACCTGTATTTTTATCTTCGTTTAAAGAAAATTCAAACTCTTGAGTATTATCGAAGTTAACAGATACTGCTTCTTGCACTAGCTTATAAGCTTGAGGATCTTCCATCTCTTCTTGCATACGCTCCAAGTGGCTCCGGTTGCTAAAAGGCATGATTAACTTTGTACTTTCTTGATAGATTGCTTCGACTCTACAATCTCTTAATAGAGCCCCTAAATTGTATCTCTTACCCTGGCAACGTCCCAAAGCTTTTACCATATTTACCCATTTGCCTTCGATTGAGTCAACAGGATATTGAGGTAAGGAAGATTTTTTAGGGGTGGCATGGTTAATCGCCTGAGGTCTTGGAGGTTTTTGTGGTGTTGCTAAACCTATTGCAATCTCATTGGTATCTACGTCGACTCGGGTTTCTTGGTCTGAGTCGTTCCCCTTACTCTCCTGTTCTATCGAGGTATTTCGCGGATTCGAGAGATTGTCGATATTTGTCGGCATATGAAGAGAGTCAGTAACATTATCGCAAATTTCTACGATTGCTATCTCAAGGGGAAGCGTAGTTGAGACATCATGACGCAGGTCTACGTTTTGCCATATCTTGATAGCTTTGGATAGTCGGGTAGCCGGTATTTGTTCTAACATGCCTTTAAGATGTTGAGTTATGTGCTCTGGCAGGTTAAGTGACTTGTCTGCTTTCCAATTTATCAACATCAATGCTCGTAAAAGTTCCATAACTTGATGCTGCATCTGTTTAAGGTCGACACCTTCCCATGCAGATTGGTTTAGAACTGTTAAGGACGCCGAGGTATTACCTACCATAATGTAGTCAACTAATTCCAGCCATTTCTCTCGGTTTGATATTCCGAGTAAATCTTCCACTTGGCTGAGAGTAACTCCTTCTTCATATGAAACACTCAGCTGATCTAGTAGATTTTCAGCATCTCGTAAGCTGCCGGAAGCAAATCTTGCTATAGCAGAAATGGCTTCACGGTCGATTGTTAGGTGTTCAGCTTCGATGATCTCAGAGAGCCTGGAACAAATGTCTTCGGTGGAAAGAAGTTTGAAATCAAATCTCTGACAACGAGAGACTATGGTAGGTGCAATTTTGTCCATCTCTGTGGTACAGAGGATGAACATTACGTGGCTTGGAGGTTCCTCGAGCGTTTTGAGAAAAGCGTTTTCCGCTTCAGTGGTCAGCATATGTGCTTCGTCTATAATGTATACCTTGCGTCTGCCCTGAACTGGTGAGAAATTAACCTTGTCTCTAATGTCCCGTATGTCGTCTATCCCACGGTTACTAGCAGCGTCTAGTTCTATTAGATCTAGAAATGTCCCCTCGTTGAAAGATTTACATCTCTCACAACGGTTACATGGGTTGCCCAAATCTGGTTGGAGACAGTTAACCGCCTTGGCTAAAATTCTTGCGGTCGAGGTTTTGCCTGTTCCTCTGGGACCACAAAACAAATAGGAATGTGATACTCGATCCTTCATGATAGCGTTTTGAATAGTAGTGCATACATGCTTTTGGCCCGCCAAAGTGTCGAAGTTATCGGGTCTCCACTTTCGGTAAAAAACTTGAGAAGTCATGATAAATTCACCCTATGAGGAAACAAATTATCTAAAGCTATCTGCTCCTTATGCTTCATCAAGGCCGTCTCGGCTGTCTCTCCATGGTCATGTCCTACCAGATGCAAGGTTCCATGAATTATGAGTAAAGATAATTCTCTATCTAACCCAGTATGCTTGTCATCCGCTTGTTTAAGAGCTTGCGGTAGAGATATGATGATCTCTCCTAAATGTGGAGGACCGTCATCGGATTCTGGGAAGGTAAAGGACCCGGCATCGGCTGGTTGAACGAACGTATCAGGTGGAGGATCGGTGTCCGATTGCCAATGGCCTGGGTGGTCGGTCGAGAACGATAATACGTCGGTTACTTCATCAAGTCCTCGGAATTTGGCATTTAATTCCTGCACAGTAGTATCATCGGCGAGGACGATGCTGATGTGGCCAGACTCGTTTCCTTCTAATGCTACCTCCATGGCTTGGTATGCAACCGATAGTAGCCAATCTTCCGAGATGGTAGCGTCGGAATCTATGAAAACTGATATGTCTGCCTGCCTTTGAAACTTTTTTACGGTTGGCAGCTCGACTACCTACCTTTCTTTAAATTACGTCATCGACATAATAGCATTGGAATAGAGTAGCTTCAAGGAAAATAGCCGGTTGGATAGGATGTAAAACCAACATTTGATATCCACTATGTTTAGTTGTTGCTTTATGGAAAGCAACATAGGTTTTGCTACCATGCTAAAATGCAACATAAGTTTTAGGTTAGATGGCCGAGGCAAGGTGTCTACCGGAAGCTGAAGTATTCAGAAGGAGACTCCTTTACATGACTGAGGATAATATAGAATCTCAGCAGAACGAATTTGGTAATTTGGTACTTCCTGAAAACGGGGTAACCGATTTAACCGACAAATTGACTGAATATATGACAGAAATAGAGCTAGGCGGAGTTCCCGATATTTTGGGACAAGTCTTGGATGATTTTATTGATCAGGCAGGTGGAATGCCTGAGGATTTGCGGGATGAAATTTCCTTTGATCAAATTACTTCCAACCAGTTAGCGGTAACGTTGGCTTATCAGCTCGGCCGGTTAGAGGGTAGATCTCCTCAAATAGTCCGACAATTAATAGAGCAAGCAGTACAAAAATGGGAAGCTCGGCCTGTAGCAGAATCTCCTGATATATCGGAAGATGATTTGAGAAGACCTAAGGAACTAGTTTATCCGCGTCTCCGTAGAATGGAATATGCAAATGTCGAGGATGAAGACGATCTTTTTGACTAAAAATTTAAAAGATGATTTTCCTTGTACATTGGGTTGAATGGATTGTTAGGAATTGGGGACGCCGAATTTATCTTACCTGTAGACCGGTTTTTAGTGAAGGTGACAATCAAGCTATGAACGGCCAAATTAAATACGAATTATTGCTAAAAAACGGGACCCTTATTGATCCGGGTCAGGATATAAACGCGAGAATGGATGTAGGTTTTAAGGATGGGGTAGTAGTGGCGGTCGAAGATCGGATTGATCCGGCCACGTCAACAACAGTAGTTGATGTGTCCGGTAAGTTGGTTACTCCAGGATTAATCGATATCCACGGCCATTTCTATCATGGGGGAACGGGAAGCTCAGTTCATGCTGATCAACACTGCCTTGGTTCGGGTGTTACTACTGGGATTGATGCTGGTAGTTCTGGATTTTTGAATTATGATGCAATGAGGGATTATGTGTTTCCTGCTCATCAGACTAGGTTGCTAGCCTTATTGCATATCGGGGCCGTTGGACTCGCAGCAAATAGAATTCTAGGCGGCGGTCTTCATGACATGAGGATAATTGATGTGGATCGTACAGCCGAAACTATTAAAGAAAATCAGGGTAGGTTACTTGGCGTAAAAGTTCGCATGCATATGGATGCAGTAGCGTATTGGAACGCACCCATTGCAATGAAATTAGCTAGAGAAGCGGCTGATAAATCTGGCGGATTGTTAATGGTGCATGTCAGTGGGACCCCTATTCCTTTGCCGCAGGTATTGGACCACCTGAAATCTGGAGATATATCCACTCACGCTTTCAATGGCTATACCGAGTCTATTTTAGACAATTCCGGTAAAGTACGAAAAGAGGTTCGGGAGGCTGTAGACAGAGGTGTGATTATGGATGTAGGTCACGCAGGGGTTCATTGTGATGTGGAAGTTGTCAAATCAGCAATGAGCCAGGGAATGGTTCCTGACACGATAAGTACGGATATACATCTTGCTCCACCAGGACGATCTGTATATTTGATGAATGATTTAGTCAGTAAATTCCACGCATTAGGCATGTCTTTGCCGGAAACAATTAAAGCGAGCACATGGCGTCCTGCTCAAGTGCTTGGGCTGCAAGATAATCTTGGTTCCCTTGTCCCTGGAATGGCTGGTGATGCAGCGGTTTTTGATCTGAGGGAAGGGAGATTTGTTTGGCATGATATGGCAGGTCATAACGTTGAGGGCAAGGTGAGATTGGATCC
>CAJXEF010000072.1 GCA_913052545.1 uncultured Chloroflexota bacterium | reverse complement strand
CCGGCATACCGCTAGGCGGATGGTGGAAGCCACAGGGGGCTTTGATAATGGGATCGGGACTGACAGCATTTATTCTGGGAATTTTTCTGGCAGTTAGTACTGATTTTTTCAGTTCCGAACCCTCCACCATACTCATAAACCCCTTTCCTCCAACAAATGAATCGTTAACTATTGGAAGACAAATATATAAACTTAGATGCCAATCCTGCCATGGGATTGAAGGACTCGGAGATGGACCAGCATCATACAATTTGAATCCACGACCCGCCGATCTTTCAGTGCACGTTCCGCTACATCCGGAAGCTGCTCTGTTCGATTTCGTAAAACACGGAATACCCGGAACCGCCATGTTGCCGTTAGAAGACGAATTAACGGATGATGAGATTTGGCACACTATAAATCACGTAAAAACCCTGGGAGTGACTGGTAATGAGCCGTAGCCCATTGAAAGACTACAATCATGTGGTGGCACATCAGGATCAATTCGCCCGATCTATCCACGATATACATCCCCTCGACATAACACATCCGTTCCGATTTATAATAAAATACGACGACCGTGATTAAGATATCTGCCTAAATTTGCGGAGTGAGTTACCACAGCTTTCGATTCATACTCAGTATAGGGAGGATAAATTGGTGAGAATCAATAAGACCAAAGCTAAATTATTAGAAGGAAAATTAGCTTTGGGAGCAAATCTGAATTTTTATGCTCCAGTAATTGCCGAACTCTATGGAGTTATGGGCTTTGACTGGGTCTGGATAGACTGCGAACACGGATCATCCAATGATTCCGAAGCCGAAAACATGATCCGGGCAGCGGAATTATACGACTTGACACCTATAGTCCGGGTTCCAAACGCTTTTCCTTCTACATTACTGAGATTTTTAGACAGGGGGGCACAGGGTCTAATAGTGCCCCATATTTCCAATAAATCAGAGGCCGAAGCCGTCGCCCAAGCTTCTCACTATTATCCACTAGGTGACCGAAGCAGTGCTACAGGGGGAAGAACTAACCGATTAGGAGCTGGCCTAACGCCCTCGGAATACTATGAAGCCGCTAATAAAGAAACATTAGTCATTACGATGATAGAAACTCCGGAAGCCGTGGAAAACGTTCGAGCAATTGCAGCAGTCCCCGGGGTAGATGCTGTACTAGTTGGGTCCAGCGATTTAACGCAGGCCATGGGAATGCCTACAGCCGATAAAGTCGACGAGGCAATCGCGGAGGTCATAAAAGGGGCTAAGGCCGAAGGGAAAATAGTTGGAGTAGCAGGCGCCGGAATGACAATAAGTAATATTCCTCGGTTTAAACATTTCGCTCAACAAGGTGTGCAACTACTCTCAGTCGGGGCGCAAGAATTGATTAAAAAGAGTGGAGATGAATTCTTACAAGAGATGAATAATTAATTAAAATCACAGACTTCAACCTTAGTGTTGAGTTAGAAGAGATAAGTAATCCCGAGTTTACAGTAAATGATTTTTGTTAAAGGAGATTACCATGGCAGACCAACACACAGAAATTTTTAAAAATTATGTCGGAGGCCAATGGTTGAGCTCCAATGGGGAGAACACTTATGAAATCACCAGCCCAGCAAATAAAGACTCAGTTCTAGGGTCATTCCAAATTTCGGGAGTAGACGATGTCTCCCAAGCTGTAGACGCAGCCCATTCGGCACTAGCCAGTTGGGCCGATACACCAGCACCTGCCCGTGCCCATATCCTTTATAAGGCCCTCGAAATAATGGAACGTAGGTCGGAAGAACTCGCCGAAACCATCACGATAGAGGAAGGAAAGCCTATATCAGATGCCCGAGGTGAAGTAAGACGAGCAATGAACATTATCGAATATTCAGCTGGCGAAGGCCGGCGTATGTTCGGATATACAACGCCGTCAGAACTGCCAAATACCATGGCTTACACCGTCAGACGCCCATTAGGGGTAGTAGCACTTATTACACCATGGAACTTTCCTATTGCAATACCCGCATGGAAGTTGGCTCCAGCCCTGATTTGCGGCAACACCGTAGTCTTTAAGCCAGCTTCCGCTACTCCACTAAGTGCAGTCAAGTTGGTGGAAATATTCGAAGAAGCTGGCCTTCCTCCCGGTGTTTTAAATTTGATTACCGGCCCAGGTTCATCGGTCGGAAATTCTTTAGTAGAGAACCCAAAGGTTAGCGGCATATCATTCACAGGATCAACAGAAATTGGAACTGGCATCTATAGTGCAGGAGCCAAACTATTAAAAAAGGTTCAATGTGAGATGGGGGGCAAAAATGCCGTAATTTTGTTGTCCGACGCTGACCTAGACAAGGCACTAAGTGGCATTGTACAGGGAGCGTTTGGCTCGACCGGACAGCGTTGCACTGCCACTAGCAGGGCCATAGTAGAAGAAGGCATTTATTCCGAATTCCTTGATCAACTAATCGACAGAACAGCCCAACTGAAAATAGGAGATGGATTAGATCCGGACGTAGACGTAAGCCCACTATCCAGCCAATATCAACTTGATAAGGTAATGGAATACATAGGAATTGGAACGGAAGAGGGAGCTAACCTAGCATACGGTGGCCACGTTTTGAGCGATGGAGACTATTCCAAAGGCTATTACATTGAACCCACGGTTTTTACCGATGTTACACCAGACATGCGTATAGCAAAAGAAGAGATTTTCGGACCTGTTTTGACTGTTTTCAAAGCAACCGATCTTGAAGACGCCGTTAGAATATCAAACGATGTACAATTTGGCCTATCCTCCTCAGTTTATACTAGGGACCTACCCCGAGCTTTTAAATATGTCAATACAGTCGAAGCCGGCATGGTCCACGTTAACGCCCCAACACTCGGCGGGGAAGTACATCTCCCCTTTGGAGGATTAAAAGCATCTGGAGTAGGCCAACGAGAACAAGGAGTCGAAGCATTCAATTTCTTCAGCGAAGTAATAACCGTCTACATAGACTACGCAGATGAAGCCAAAGCTCCGGCCAATTTCATATGATCGGTTTACCTAGACATGCCATATATCGGATCTAAATTAGATTAAGGAGTCCAAGCTCGCTCCGCAATACCGTCTATATCTGAAATGACGTCTATTACTGCCGGCTTATTAGACTCAAGTGCTTCTTGGATCGCCGATTGAACCTGGTTAGGATCCTCAACTCTAATACCAACGCACCCCATGTCCTCGGCAATCTTGGCAAAATTAGTCTCAGGAAATACCCACAGTTCTTCTATATTACCCGACTCACCTTGATAGTATCGTTCATTTCCCTGTTTTTCTTGATTCAGAGAATGGTTATTATTAACTACAGTAATAGTATTAATTCCATATCTAGCAGCTGTTTCCAATTCGGAAATATGGTACCAAAATCCGCCGTCCCCCGTAAAACACATCACTGGACGATCTGGGAGAGCGCATTTAGCTCCCAATGCCGCAGGAAAAGCCCATCCTAACGAACCGGCACATCGCAAAAACATTTGCTCCGGCGTTTTGGAATCCACCATTGTCCCCGTCCAAATACCCGAATGCCCTGTATCGGTTACCAGAACTCCATCAGAGGGCAACCAATCGGTAATTTCCTTACACAACCGTTCGGGTCTCATTGGCGACGCATCGGAATTGACCTTATCAGCTACAGATTCCCTCCAGGACCTTACAAATTCTTGGCAATGTGCAACCCAATCCTCTCTGCCCCCCATCGGCTCCAAAACTTCTATCAATTTACGTAGCGATGCTTTAGCGTCACCTTGAAGACCGACCTCGATAGGATAACTTCGGCCTAATTCATATGGATCAATATCCAGCTGGATAACACGAGTACCCTGGGCTGGAATTTTCCACTCAGTAGTGACTTGACTGCCAGTATGACTGCCAATGAAGAACACCAAGTCAGCTTCAGAAACTGCCTGGTTTGCACAGCGGCGCGAATAGGTGCCGCAAACTCCTACCGATAACGGATGATCATCTGGAATGGTCCCTTTTGCATTTAAGGAAGTAGCTACCGGGATTGAAAGCATCTCGGCCAGTTCAACAACCTCCTGTTGAGCGCCGGATGAGGCAACCCCTCCTCCGGCTACTATGATCGGGCGTCTGGCAGAAGTTAAAACCCGCGCGGCATCTCTTACCATTGCGATTTCAGGCTCACCTCTAAACGGGGGGACTCTGGCAAACTGTGGCTCAACGATAACATCGAGATCCGCTTCTACATCCATGATAGCGCTACCGTTACTGCTCTGCAGATCCAGATGAACGGGGCCCGGGGACCCGGAGGTTGCAGTGCGGAAAGCTTGCCTGAGTAACAGAGGAAGCTGCTCGGTACTATCTACCATAGCGTTATATTTTGTTACCGCATGAAAAGGTTGAATATGATCTACTTCTTGATAATGATTTCTATACTGGTTCATAGAAGCCGCTCGACCAGTAAGAGCTATCACAGGGGAGCAAGCCAAGTAGGGATCCTGCAATCCTGCAGCTAAATTGGCCGCCCCAACATTCTGAGCCATACATATTCCGGGCCCATGGGCTGCCCTAGCGTAACCATCTGCCATATACGCTGCAGCTTTTTCGCTATGTGCCATTATCCTGCCAATACCTACTTTCTCCATCTCAACGAGCGCCTTGGTTACGATCATTGGCATGTAAAAAACATGTGTCACACCATATTCTTTCATGGTTTCAACCATATACTTAGCACCAGTCATTCGAGCCATAATAGACCTCCACTATTATTTGATAAGACACAGTAAACACAAGTAATTAGCATATAGGATGGCATGCCCTCAACATGAAAGGAATTGAATCATTGCCTATAGGCATCGTGTTTGGTAAATACCAATCAAAGCAGTTACTCCCATAACACCACGAACTCATCTGCGCTGAAAAAGAAATAACGCCGTAACCCCAATCGGGATAGCGATCAGAACCAACCCTATCGCTATAACAATCGTCCATGGTGACATTCCAACCATCTGGTCAAGTAAGTCTTTAATCCATATTAATAGTTCTGGATCCGCCTCTCCGTGGTGGCTCAATATAAACAATATAAAAATTGTGAGCATGCTCAGAATCGACTGACTCCTGATGTCTAAGGATTAACTTCAATGGATAAGTATGTATTTCGGGCAATCTTGCCCATAAGCACCAACAAAAATCAGGAGCGGACCATTCTCGCCCGCTCCTCATAGTCTAAAGCTTGAATTTGAAATTAGTTAGCCTAGGATTGATTTACTTTCTTCGATAGATTATCGGCAAATTCTTGCATGGTATTATTAGCCTTCCTTCTGATAATAGGTTGCCCCAACTCACCTAATTTGCCGATGAACGTAGTGTCAGTATTTAGAACCACTTCGGTTTGGTCTTCTTCTTGTTGCACTAATTGCATCACTAGGTCAGCTCTCAGGGCACCACCAACGCGGCGATCTGATGCCTCGATCAAAAACCGGGCCTCTTTACCCGATGAATCCTGTTCAACGATATGCAATGATCCCGATAAAGTTAGACCCATCGGCCCGACTTTGACTCTGAGACTCGCTTGATAGTTCCCATCTTCATCTACAGTTATCTCCTGCATCCCCGGAACACATGTCGCTACACGAGGGATATCCATGATCAAATCCCAAGTCTTCTGGATGTTGGCTGGCACCACACACCGGTTTTCCAACTTCATTAGCTAATCCTCAAACGACACTAGTTTAGATATCTACAATGTCCTCGACCGCTCTCTCAATGGCTCTTCTTGCGAATACTTCCGCCATATCTCGTTTGTAGTCCGCCGAGCCACGGTAATCCTCTAGCGGATCCACAACGTCTTTAACTGTTGCCACTGCTGCTCGGATATTTTCGTCTGTCAATGATTTTCCTATCAAACGTTGTTCCGCTTCAGCCGCCCTGATAGGAGTAACTCCAACAGATCCCAATACCAGTTTCAAATCTTCACACGTATTATCACTTGCTCTGCAAACCACTGCGGCCGCTGATACCGTAGCGTAATCATCTGCTGTCCTAGGCAAGAATTTTAGATAGGCTGTTCCAGATCCGATCGGCGCAGCAGGCACAATCAAAGCCGTTAATACCTCGCCTTCCCTGACATCAGTCTCATAGTAATCAAGATAGAAATCTTCAAGCATTAATTCACGTTCCCCACTATCGGAGGTCAAAATTACGCGTGCCCCTAATGCAATAAGGCTAGGAGGAGGATCCTGACTCGGATCACCATGTACTAATCCACCGCCAACCGTAGCCATATGACGAATCCGCGGGGTCGCTATACGACCGTAGGCATTTGCTACCAAAGGAACAATCTCAGAAACCAGAGGATCCGTTTCTACAGCTCTCTGTGTGCAAAGAGAGCCTATCTGAATTCCATCCTCCGATTTGTTTATACCTGAGAGTCCCGAAATTTTTCGCAAATTTATGACATGCTCAGGCTGTAGCAATCTTTGTTTCATTTGGATAACTAAAGCCGTCCCACCGGCCATAACCCGAGCATCTTCACCGTATGTGTTCAATAAATCAAAAACTTCTTCCAGGGTATTTGGCGTATGGTATTGAAAATCGATCATTTATTTACATCCTGAGTAGGCTTAACGGCTTCCATAACGGACTCCAATATCTTGTAATACCCAGTACACCTACACAAGTTTCCCATCATCCACTCTTTAACCTCGTCCTCGGTGGGATCTGGATTTACATCCAACAAAGCCTTAGCAGCCATTATTTGACCAGGTGTACAGATACCGCATTGGAAACCACCATGATCAATAAATGATTGTTGTATAGGATGTAGTTCCTTCCCGTTAGCCAATCCTTCTATAGTTGTGATATCCAATCCATCGGCAGCTACAGCCAAGGTAATACAAGAGGCCGCCATTTCCCCGTCAATCAATACCGTACAGGCACCACACACCCCGACACTACATCCCTCCTTTGTACCAGTAAGCCCTATGTCGTAACGTAGGCAATCGACTAATAATCTCCGAGCTGGCACTTCTAATTCATGTTCGGTGCCATTAACTTTTAGATGAATGATCTCGTTCATACCTATCATCTCCATACTAACCATACAAGCTAATCAGTATCACCTCGCTCATAGTAGTACAGCGGATTTTTCTTGGCAAGCAAATCAAGTAGGACATCGACTGACGGCCTAGAAACACTCTTGACCAAACTCGTGGCAACACGTACATTTTCGAAGTCTTGTATTTCAAGACCTTCTCCAAACCGATTGAATGGAAATCTGAAACCTATTCAAGTTACTTAAATGTTCGGAGGCAAAGATTGTCTATTCAAAGTAAGGTAGCGATCGTGACAGGGGCAAGCCGTGGGATTGGTAAAGCGATTGCATTGGGATTCGC
Organism: uncultured Chloroflexota bacterium; assembly: GCA_913052545.1. The sequence goes on along the minus strand of CAJXEF010000072.1, from coordinate 2,952 downwards.
CAAAGAAGGTGCATCTGTAGTTGTCGCCGCCAGGTCGGAAACAGAGCGTGACAGCGTGCCCGGCAACATCCACAGTACAGTAGCTGAGATTCAAACTGATGGTGGTCAAGCATTAGCAATCGGCTGCAACGTACGGGATGAAGCTAGCATATATTCGATGGTGCAAAAGACTCTAGACACCTATGGAAAGATCGATATTCTAGTGAACAACGCCGGAGTAGGGAGCTATCGAACCATTCACGAATCTTCAATCAAAGAATGGGATTTGGTAATGGACATCAATTTAAGAGCACCGTTTATCTGCTGTAAAGCCGTAATCCCCTCTATGATGGAACAAGGACGCGGAAGCATAATAAATATTTCATCTCATGCAGCAACCCATATTTTTTCATCAACTACTGAAACAGATGAACAGGCAGATATAGCCTTACTCGGGCAAGCATATGGATCAGCAAAAGCCGGATTAGAAAGATTCAGTTGGGGTCTCGCTACTGAATTAGGACACCACAACATAGCCGTTAATATTCTAAAACCCTTACGACCAGTTCTTACTGAAGGTTTCGTAACTCAACGCCCTGATGCTGACTTCTCTAATTGGGTCAGCCCAGAGTATATGGTGAAAGCAGCGATCTTTTTAGCCAACCAGACAGGTCAAAGCATGAGCGGAGCCACAGTCACAGACGAGGAATTGGTAAGAAGGTTACACCTCTAGGAGACACAATGGATTTTAGCTTTACTCCAGAAGAACAATTACTTCAGAAAGAAGTCAAACATCTAGCAGAAACTAGTATCGAACCCATAGCCCACGAAGCCGATGAATCCAACAGAGTTCACAAGGGTCTCATGGAGATACTAGCCAGATCGGGTTTGCTTAAATACACAGTACCAAAAGAACATGGTGGGTACGATATAAAAGTGACTAATCTCTGTATAATCCGGGAGGAATTGGCCCGGATATCAGCTCAAGCTGATACCAATTTCATTATGCAAGGTCTCGGTAGCTATCCCATATCCCTGGGAGGGACCATTGATCAAAAAAATAAATACCTTCCCGATATCGCGGCAGGAAGTGCCATTGCTGCTTTTGCCCTTACTGAGCCGCACGCCGGATCAGATGTCATCAATATGCTCACCGAAGCTACCAGAGAAGATGACGAATGGGTCTTAAATGGATCCAAGAAATTTATCAGTCAGGCCGGTGACGCAAATACATACACTGTTTTTGCCAAGACTGATCCGACCGCAGGAAGCAGAGGGATATCGGCTTTTATAGTAGAGAAGGGGACTCCAGGATTCGATGATTCGATCCAGATGGAACTGATGGCTGCTCATCCCATTGGAGAACCCATATTCACTAACTGCCGGATCCCCTATACCAACATAATAGGAGAACCCGGGCAAGGGATAAGGTTAGCTTTGGGAACCCTTGACACATTCAGAACAACCGTCGGAGCCGCTGCAGTGGGTATGGGGCAAGCTGCCTATGAAGCTGCTTTGAATTACAGCCGTAATCGGAAAGCTTTCGGTCAATCAATCAGTGATTTTCAGGTAAACCAGTTCAAGCTTGCAGATATGGCGGTATCTCTCGACGCCGCTCGCCTATTGAACTACCGTGCAGCCTGGTTAAAAGATTCCGGGCAAGAAACAATCATCAAAGAGGCCTCGTTCGCCAAGCTTTTTGCCACAGAAGCCGCATCTAGGATAGTTAACGAATCGCTACAAATTCATGGAGGAGCAGGACTCCAAAAAGGAAACCGTATAGAAAGACTTTATAGGGAAATACGAGCTCTAACAATCTATGAAGGAACATCAGAAATCCAACGTCAGACTATCGCCAGACAATTGTTAAGGGAGTGATCTAAATATAGTTATTACCACTCTCCAGATAATTGAATTTCCTGACTACGATGTGCGTTCAGCCTATAAATCCAAGGGAGTGTCATCCCGATTAGCCCATTCAGCCATTGAGCCATCATAGTTTTTCACCCTCCGATAGCCAAGTAGGCTCAGGACGAACATCCCGTGCGCCGCACGGATGCCTCCTTGTCAATAAGAATAGATAGGCTTATCGGGGGTTATCCCCCCGTCTTCTAATATTTTCCTAATCTCTTTTGGGTCTTTGAATTTGTGGGAATGCCTATCAACAACGTTGAACCATTCTAGATTAACTGCACCTGGGATATGTCCCGCTCGCCTGTTGTCCTCACTATTAGAACCATCGTACTCACCCCTGCTACGGACATCCCAAATAACAGCATCTTCCATATGACACGCTCTTTTGAGCTCATCTACTCCAGCGATAACTGAATCGTCGCTTTTCGGGGTGAATGTAGTACCGCTAGCCTTTTCCGCCCTATCAAAACTAATTGTTCTCCCTTCAAATACCCATCGGCGCCATCCACCGTCCAATACTTTTACTTTCCGATGTCCGTAGTAAATTAATGACCACCACAACCTTGCGGCATAGAGGCTTTGAGAACCGTCATAAGCAACTACTTCGCTCTTGTCACCAATCCCTAGGCTCTCGCACATAGAAGCGAATTGTTTCGGATTCATGATATGAATCCGGTCGGTATCGGGATCCTTTTCCCAATTATCTGGCACCATCACAGATCCAGGAATATGGCCTCGCCTGTACCCTTCTGGCACATCTGAATCCACAACGATCACGCTCGGATCACCTTTATGCATGTCAACCCATTCAGCATCAACCAAATATTCGGGGTGTGCAAATTCGCTGTTCAACGTCATAAACTCTCCATGGGCGTGTCAAAAAACAAAGGATTTTAGTCAGGCAATTCTAGGACACCAAAACATAGCGGTCAATTAAGTGATCCTTAACTTGTTAGTATCTACATCTACGGCTAGAATGAGAGGCGTCAAGCCTATCATTAGGGAAAGACTCAACCCAGTCAAATGCCGGTTTACGAGTTATTCCATTATCAAGATCAA
>CAJXEF010000071.1 GCA_913052545.1 uncultured Chloroflexota bacterium | reverse complement strand
AACCATCAATCAGACTCAAGCCGGGCTTTTTTGCTAGCAAAAAAAAGACTCCTCCTACAAAACTTAATGCCGCAAGGATAAGAAACGCGGATGTATAGGACCCTGTTGTGTCGTACATGTATCCAGCAAACGGTGCAGCCACCAGAAGCAGTATATTAAGCGGAACAGTAGATATACCAAGGATCTTCCCGAAAGATCTTCTCCCGAAATAATCTCCCCTTATCGCAGTAGTTAGCGGACTCCTGCCTCCAAACCCTATACCAAATAACACGGCAAATGCATATAGCAGAGGGAGAGTAGTAGCAAACGTCAAAATCACTACAGAAAATGCCTGAATACTGGTGAAAACGAATATAGCTATCCTGATAGGTATTCGATCCCCAACATATCCACCAACGACAGGGAACACCATTGCCACAAATGTGTAAACTGACACTACCCAAGCTGTAGTTTGGATATCGAAACCATTGTCACTCATGAATAGGCCCAAATGGGCCATTATCGCTATGATAACCATGGAAGTTAGTCCATGGCCGATAGATATTAACCAGAAGGCCACGGTTTTTAATGCCTGTGCAGTTGTTAAATCCTGTGTATCCTGCTGCACTTCAATCTGGCTAACTTCTTTCCCTGAATCCTGAGAATTACGCGAAGTCTCAACTTCGAGCGGCATCAATCCATCCGGAAGAAGGTTATATTCTTCCGGCCTGTTCCGAATCACTTTGTACATAGGTACAGCAACTAAAAAAGAGAAAATACCCAACGCCAAGGCAGTTACATCCCATCCTAATCTGTCTTTATCAGGGTTAATTGCCCATGCAATAGCCGGAACTAGTATCAGAGCTCCCAAACGGCTGAATGTATTGGACCATCCCATGGCCTTGGCTCGGTTTCGGATAAACCAGTTATTCAATAGGGTAGTAACGGGCACCCAGCCACAAAGGCTATGGCCAAGAGACATAATTACGAAAGCCAAATAAAACATCCATAAATGTTTTACCTGCCAGAAAAATAGAAACCCTATTCCTAATACAACCAAGCCGATGAACACCATTCGCTTGGGACCTACCCGATCAGTCAGATATCCCTCAATTGGGCCCATAATTCCACCTTCAATACGCGTGAAGGCAAAGGCCATAGATAACTGAGTTCTGCTCCACCCAAAGTGGGCTTCAAGAGCAACTGACCAAACTGTCATAGCATGAAATAAAGGTGCTGAGGACAACACTTTTATAAAACCGCTAATTGGGACTAACCACCAGCCGTAAAAAACAGAATTGACTCGGTCGGAAACAATATTTATTTGGCTAGATATATTCAGGATTATCTCTTATTTATGTTAGATATATTGAAATAGTCGCTAACCAGTCTTAGTCACCAGTTCTGCTATTCTACGGCCGACAGCTATATCCTCATCATCCGCCAAGCCAAAAGCATGAAGAATTATAAAATGTTCTCCCTCCCTAACCCGAGTCCAGATTGGAGGGTTACCCTGTTTTAATTGCTCAACCAGTTGAGAACAGGATATTCCAGTAATTTTTTCATCTAGATCCAGAGTTACACCGTACGGCTGATGACCTATAACATTAGCGCTCAACGTCACAGTTACACCGGGGATGCCGTATAACGGATTCATCATGTTCCGACATTTTTCTTCAATATCGGCCAAACGATCTTCATGATTTAGCGCCACCCACCTTTTTACAGCGGCCACCGCACCTACCATTTCCTGTCGGTCTACCTTATGAGGTCTACCAATCCCTCTAACTCTCCGTCCCTCATAGCTAACAAACGACTGTAGCGCTAATTTACGAATCATATCTACGCTACCTAACGCCAGCCCGGTTGATTGAGGAGAACCCATGTATTTGGCTGCAATGCATTGAAAATCTGCGCCTGAACGTACGTAACTTCCAAATAATTCCAAGGGATATATCTGACCGGCAGCATCAACCAACACTGGGACGTTGCTAGCATGGGCTATCGCGATGGTATCTTCCAGAGATAAAGCTTTTTCATCTGGTTCCTGAGCAACAGCATAATAGTGGACAGCCGCGGTATTTGGGCCTATGGCGGATTCCAAGTCGCGGCGGGATGTACCTTCATTTGTACCAAATTGAACCAATTTCCCGCCTGCTAATTCCAAACACCGATCGTACCAATATCGTTGCCGTGTTTGTATTAATATTTCATTTTTCATTCCTGTTGTGTCCGGTAATTGCTGGATTCTCTCGTCGTCATCGCCTGCCATACATGCAGCCGTAGCCAATGTCAATGCCGACCCGGCTCCCGAGGTTACGTAGGCAGCAGGAACGCCTACCATACTAGCTATCACCAAACCAGCACTTTCCTCCAAATCCATAAGAGGCACATACGCTCCATTAGCTCTATCCATAGCCTCTTTAACCTCTGGGAAAGGAGTTGAGCCACCCAGCATAGTGACACTACCTGTTGCATTTATAACAGGCACAGCGCCTAATTCCTTATATATCTCACCCCAATGTGTATCGATCATAAGGCCTCCTAAATTCTATGGTAGCCATTAGCTTCGACCACCATATGAAAACTTTAATACCATTAGAAAGTATTCTGCATAAGAACACTCTTAAGACTTATTTTCTATGACGCAATTTAACAACGGCCAGGTTTAGTCTCGTGAACAAGATTCCGGAGAATAGGCTGCAGGCGTTGATGATGATAAATCCGAGATCAGATCATTACTCAAATGATGCACTTGGTTTAAACTCCATAATTCTAATCGACCGTCATTACTCAAGTTAATTCTGGTTATACCGGTATTGTGGTGTCTGAAACGGATAAATTCGGATGTAGCTGTACCTAATAATTCTTTAAGAAGCGCATTCATAAAAGCTCCATGAGTTATAAGGGCTATAATTTCTTTTGATATAGACATACTTTTTAGGCTATCAGATACACGATTCGCACGTGCTGCAAAGGCTACTTGATCCTCATGGCCCCCACTCCACCAACCGAGATCTGTAATCTCTGAAGGAAGTCGATAAGAGCCAAATTCTGATGCGATTTCTTTTCTGGTTTTCCCAGGATAACCAACTAATCCCGCGCCTTCTCCGTGATTTAGATACATCCCACCTTCTTCATGGAGATCAACCCAAACCATAGGATCTAGGCCAAGGGAGTCTGCAATGGGTTGGACAGTCTGTAAAGTTCTGTACATAGGGCTAACATACAGGGTAGTAATTCCCGAGCCTTCCTCCATCTTGATTTTATTGTTAGTCCCATTGGAATCCATAGGTTCTGGGAATTGGCCTTCTGCAAGAAAAATAGCCAACAATTTCGCCTGCCGTACTCCCAAATCCGTCAACGGAGGATCCACTTGACGTCCGCGAATGTCTGCAAGCGCATTATTCGCCGATTCACCGTGTCTGATGATAAACAGATCCATATTAGAGGGCACTCCTAGCTGATTTACAGGAAGTCTTGTGTATAAACCTTAAAAAACATTTCTTCAAGCCACTACTCAGGGATTCTCAAATTTTTAAATCTATATCGGCATGGATTATTCTACTGTTATCATTTTCTTGAATGGTCGTGACCAAACCGAATTCTTGATTATATCTAGGCTACAAGTTAAAAATATTATTGAACAATCTATTCCAAAATAGCAACTTGGGCTCCACCCACCATTACAGATCATACTTGCCCTGTAACGCTACCAATTCATCAATATGGGTGACCATTTTCAACAGATCAGGGCTTGCCTCAAACCTACTTAATTCGCTGATAACACCACCGTTTTTTAGATGAGCGAAGCAATCATAGATAGATTTAACAGCCATAGCATAAGCAGCATTACCCGCCATCAAAATCCTAACTCCATTAGCCGCCAGAAAATCCAAATTACTCCCCACTTCGGGAGGCGGGCTTAAAACGGTCAACGGGAGATGCGTAGCTTTATTAACTGCCTGTAATTGAGATAGGGTTCTCAGCCCTGATAATCGTACAGCTTTAACACCAGTTTCTGAGTAAGCATTAATCCTTTCAAGAGCATCGTCTAATGAACAATAAGCAAGGGCTGCTGTTCTAGCAACGATTACAGTTTCTGTATCAACCCTACCCTCCACTGCAGCTTTGAGTTTCGAGACTTGCTCGGCTTTAGAAATTAAACCAGGGTCCTCCCTGTTGAAACCTCTCCGGGGAAGATTATCCTCTATCTCTATAGCAGAAACTCCAGCAGCTTCTAACTCCCTGACGGTACGAATAGTGTTGACGGGACCGCCAAATCCATCTTCGCCGTCTAACATTAAGGCTACATCTCCCACACGGGTTATTCTCCTACAATGTTCAACCAAATCTGACATATTGGTCATTACTAGGTCAGGAACTCCTAGACTAGCTGCTTTGCCCACCGAACCAGATAAGAAACAAACTTCGTAATCCAATAACGAAGCTATCCTAGCAGACAGCGGATCAAAAACATTCGCCGCCAGAACACACTCAGATCCAGATAAAACCTGATTAAACCGCCTCTTTAGGAACTGCGACATTATTCTTCCCCCAAACTCAAAATCACAAATGTTTAAGGATCTGACACGCCTATTAACTTGTTTTTACAGCTATAGGTAGAGTAATTGGTATTCACTCTTAGCTACTCCGTATCGATAAACCCGACTATAAGAACTATAAAGCATAACCTATCGACTTGATCCTATTCATACTTGCAGGTAGAATTTGTGATATATCTTAAAGATTAGGGGGAGAAATGACCACTAACGAAACTGTTCAACGAAACCGATTTTCCGACACTTTTGGTTACCCCACTGGCAGAGCGGCTACCAAAGTGGTAGGCCATATGACCCCCTATGTACAAGAGTTCATTAATCATTCTCCATTAGTGATCCAAGCAAGTTCTGATTCTAAAGGCAACTGCGATGCCTCACCCAAAGGTGGTATGCCGGGATTCGTAAAAATATTGGACGACAAACATCTAATTTTCCCAGACGTTCATGGAAACAAATTATTCCAATCCTATCAGAATTTCGATGATAACCCCCACGTAGGCTTACTTTTCCTGATCCCGGGAGTTAACGACGTCGTCAGGGTAAATGGCAGGATCACCATTATTAACAAAGAAGAACTGGAAAAAATGGAGGTTCAAGTATCTTTATATGAGATGGATGAACGATCACAACACCTCCAAGGAGTAGTTATAGAAGTGGATGAATCCTATACCCACTGTCCTAGAGCTTTCAAATTTTCCGATGTATGGAATACAGAAACCATATCCGCTAACATTAATAAACGACCCATACCTGAGAGATAATCCCTAAGAGCATAACGAACAAAAGGCCCTCCTCAAATAGGAGGGCCTTTTGTTCGTTATAGGTACGATCCAATTACATGAAAGAGCACACCATAAGTCTCTCGTAACAACCAAGGAATTATTTGTGGTACCCCAGGATTCGAAACTGCGACCCACTGCTTAGAAGTGATCTAGCTTTCAGCATTTTGGGATTTAGATTATCTTAGGATTTGCTCCTATGCTCAGCCATAAGGTTGCCGGCGTATGCCTGAGATCATGAAATCGTTTTAATCTAGACGATGGTTGTTGTCTAGATATCTAAGCCCGCCGTAGTTTTGGATCTAGGAAGTCTCGAAGCCAATCTCCAAAGAAGTTGAACGCCATCACGACTACGGTTATAGCAATTCCGGGGAACAAAGATAACCACCACATATCGAGGATTACATCGCGTCCTTCGGCTACCATGATACCCCAAGCTGGTGAACCCGGCTCAAGACCTAATCCTAAAAAACTAAGCGAGGCTTCCAACAGAATCACCTGACCTACCTGTAAGCTGGTGAGTACCATTAGAGTATTAACGACATTCGGAAATATGTGTCTGCAGATTATCATCGGGGGAGCTACGCCCGCGATTTGAGCCAAAACAACATAATCCCGTTCTTTGACACTCAATACATCAGCTCGTATCATTCTGGCAAATCTAGCCCATACAGTTACTGCAACGGCTATGATGATGTTTCCAGTGCCTTGACCTAATAATACTACTATTATTAGAGCAACAAGTATTGTAGGGAATCCCATCACGGCGTCCGCGAATCTCATGATCATCGCGCCTAACCAACCTTCCAAATAACCTGCTATCAATCCAAGCACTGTCCCTACAACAGCCCCAGTTGCTAGGGCAACTATGCTTATATAGACCGTGGTTCTAGCTCCGAAAATCAAACGGCTTAATATATCCCGTCCCAATATGTCTGTACCTAATGGGTACGCACTGATCTCAGCGGGGCCTATACGGCTGTTAATGATATCCTTATGGGTGGGCTCGTAAGGTGTCAGTAACGGAGCAAATATGGCGCATATGACCATGACTGCCAGGATGATTATGGGTATCCAGGGCAATTTGGTCTTGCCTGACAATAATCGAGTGATTCTGCCAAATGAGTAGGATTTAGTTAAGGCTGTGCGTGCCATTCAAAGTCGCTCTCTATTTAAGAGTATTTAATCCTAGGGTCGATATAAACATAAAGTATATCCACTATCAAGGAAGTCAAGATATAGAAGAATCCGGATGTAAGAACTGTAGCCTCGACAATTGGAAAGTTACGTTGAGCTACACCCTCTAGCATCAAAAGTCCGACACCGGGCCATGCAAATACCACCTCTATGACAATCGTTCCGTTTAACAATCCTGCTAGGCTTATCCCACCAAACGTAACGAGAGGAATCATGGCATTCCTGAGAGCATGTTTCCAGATAACCAAGGTTTCTACTAATCCCTTCGCACGGGCGAATTTCACGAATTCACTATCCAATACTTCCAGCATACTGGATCTACCCAATCGCATCATGCCGGCCATTATTGACCATGCCAGTACGAAAGACGGTAATATGAAATGAGATGGACCACCTCTCCCAAATGTAGGCAACCATTGTAAGATGCCTCCGAACACGAGTATTAGCATGATTGCTACCCAGAATTGAGGCGCTCCAATCCCTACAATGGCAAACAGTTTAACCAATTTATCGAGGAGGGAGTCTTTTTTTACCGCAGAAAGGATGCCGAGAGGTATGCCCATTACTATAGCTAACAACATTCCAGCGCCTGCTAATTGCAATGTAGCTGGTATTCTCTCTACCAACATATCCCGTGCAGGCCGTCTGGTGGTTATCGATTTACCAAAATCTCCCCGTACCGCATTCCCGAGGAAAGTGGCATATTGGATTATGATTGGCCTATTCAACCCTAAATTCTCACGTACCTGCTGGTAATCAGCTTCAGTATAATCTGGAGGCATTAAGAGGAGGGCAGGGTCGCCCGATAAGTGTACGCTCATGAAGACTATAAGGCTGAGGACTAACAGTGTAAGCACGCCTTGCCCTAGCCTCGTAAGAATGTATATCTGCATAGTCCTTCCCCAACTTTACCCAGGATATTTCCTCACAAAACCGTGACTAGAGTCTTATTATCAGCCTTCCCAACGGTTATCCGACTCAAATCGGTTAAATTCATCGATATACTAGGGTTGGTTAGATTCGAGTATGATAATCGGTAGGTAGACTAGCCATAAATTCTATGACTTTAGATTATTGGGCATCTAACCACGCATCGCCTATTGATCTACGGTGTGTCATATGTAACTGTGAGGAGAAGCGTATTTTCAAACATATTAGCCCGAAGTCTGCCATATTTTTTGAACCGATGGATAGTTGTTGTATTGGTTTCAGATGTCTGAAACGAATTTTTGACGTTCTAGATCTATCATCAGAGATTAAGGATTCTACTGAATGAAGTGGATATATGTTTCATTAAGTATAGGTGGGGCCGCGATTCCTGTTATTTGGGTCTATATGTCTCATATCCACCGGGCGGTATCTGGTTCTTACCTTGATCTAGGACTATTGCTATTCTCTCTTGGATTAGGATTAGTATTTATGCCACTCGGAATAGTGGGAGGACTTGCCCTAGCCGGCGGAGTCCATTTGCTTTGGTCCAGGAATCGCAGACGGTCCCACTATTCCGAGTAACTATTGCTCTCCCAATAAAATCTATTTGAGGGTAACTGTCCAAAGGGCACTAGCGTATGGGCCTAACGGCCAAGGTTCCCACGTTGCGATTCTATCACTTACAGCCCAAGGGAGATTTACAAAGATAGGGCTCCAATGATAATGCGCTTCCCAGAGTGCCAAATATGCTTTGTTATAAGCATCGTGGCGTTCGGAGGGCTCGAGCACTGCTAGAGCCTCATTGACTATCGCAAACAATGCAGGGTCTTCCATTAATCTATTCTTGTTTTCAGGGTCTGATGCACTCCTTAAGAGGCTTCCTCCGTCCCATCGGGCCTCATTACTACGGAAATAAACATCCCCGTCTAGTTCTCGATTTTTGCCTTGCGCACGAATCGCAGTTGGGTCACCGACTACTACTGTGACATCCAGGCCCAAGTTTTCCTCCCACATTTGGGCGATCAATTCAGCTTGTTCAGGTTGTAATGGAACGTCTCCCCCATTCCATGTATGCATTTTAAATGGGGGATATCCTTCACCTCCCGGATATCCAGCGTCAGCTAAGAGTTGTTGAGCTTTTTCTGGATCATACGGGAGCGAATCCAACGCGGAGCTGTAACCTAGGGCGTTTGGTGTAGCTGCTTCAAATCCTCCAACGTGAGCGATTTCCGGCCCACCATATAGTTTGTCTCGGATCAATTCCTTATTCACAGCATAATCTAGGGCGTAACGTACTCTCTTGTCGGAACAAGGAAGCTCCGGTTTCCAGCAGCCCATAGGCCGCACCTGTGAATAAGACGCTTCTGGTATGAATACGAAACGGGCTCCAGCTGCCTCAACCTGACTCTTAGCATTTAAACTAGCTTCGATCATGTCAACTTGTCCAGCCCGGAGTGCTGAGACACGGGTGGATTCTTCTGAAACCAACCGCTCGTCCATTGTTTGAAACTGCATTCTTCGATCTTCATGGAAGCCGTTTGCGGGTGTGAAATAATAATCATCAAAGCGTTCAAAAAGCATTTGTTCAGAGGGTTTATAGTCAATTAACTTGAAGGGACCCGCTGCTACAGGCGCTTTTTCCCAACCTTCTTTACCACCCACTTCTTCCCAATAATTTTTAGGCAAAACTGCCCCGTGGGCGTCAGAAGAATGGAGTTGTGACATCAAAAAAGGATAAGTAGCGTTGGGTTCAGTCTGGGTAACAACTATAGTATTGGGGCCAGTAATCTCTTGACTCACTGTTCGTTTTGATTGCTGTATAAATATACTGTGAACAGCATTATCAGCCGCCTCAGGACCGTGATGCCGATCCAGGCTAAACAATACATCCTCAATGGTTAAGTCATCACCGTTGTGGAATTTCACGCCATCCCGTATAGTCCAAGTCCACTGTAAACCATCACTGGATAGTTCCCATTTTTCGGCAATTCCTGGAATCATTTTGGTATTCTCGTTACCTGCGATCAGCCACCCGTGTAACATCCTGAATTGAGTCATTATTTGACCTGAGGCATCTCTGGGCTCAAAAGATTGAGTGCCCCAGTCAGAAGCCATCAATGTAACCGTGCCTGAGACAGATTCTGATTCCGCTGCCGGTGCATCAATTGGAACAGGGATTGCAGTTGCGGGATCAGCTGGTTTCGCAGTTTGACTTGTTGCGGGCTTTGCGTCGCTGCTCGAGTCTGTTTTCGGCGCGGCTGCACTACCGCAAGCTACGGACAGAAATAATACTGCCGTGAGGGCTAGGTAAAAGATCTTGTTCCGTGATAGAAACGTACTAAATTTCGACATTTAATCTCCTTTCTTGTCTTGGAAAAACTAATTAACTTGGTAATGCAAGTTTACCTATGAATTGTACGAGGAGAAGAGAAGCTAAGCATTGTCGAAAAATAATATAAACTTGCTGAATGATTTCGTCAATGATTTGTCAAAAACTTGTTAACAAATCCATGTATTTTTACTTAAAGAGAGATTAATACGATTATAATCTGCTATACGCTCTTTATAATTCGCCCTATATAGGCCTAGATACTACGGAATAGTTACTACTGATAGTGTAACGGACAAAGCAATAATGAATAGAATCCATGCTGATAATGGCCCAAGGAACTGGTTTTATGCAACTAAATAATCGATCTATCCGAGTCAATCTCGCTATCCACAAGTATCGGCAAGGACAATGTCCTTGTTGTGAAAAAGCCTGGGTGAATCCAGAGGTCTAGAGGTAAGAGACTAATCCGCTGATTTATATTGCAACACTCGCAAGAGATCATGGTCCAAAGAAAAAACCCTCAATCTTAGTAGTTGGGGCTTCATTCATATCTACATTAGTGGGGCCGAAGACAAGACTCGAACTTATACTTTCTACAGCTTTACAAATTTTAGTGGTACCCCAGGCAGGATTCGAACCTGCGACCCGCTGCTTAGAAGGCAGC
>CAJXEF010000070.1 GCA_913052545.1 uncultured Chloroflexota bacterium | reverse complement strand
CTCCTAATGAGATCGTAGACTCTCCTAGATGTTGGGTTCAACTTCTCGTTCCTACTGAGGGGGAGCACTGCAACTGTAATTGGTGCTAATTTACGATGCAAATGAGAAACTACCCTAACATTCCCTTGTTTTTGATCTGCCTTAGTTGAAAGTTCAGATTCTTCATCATAGGAATCAAGCCAGAAAGCGAGGGTAGCTCTATCAACACCCCCTGAAGGCTCTATCACATAAGGAAAGTATCGTTCTTTAGATTCGTCATCAAAATAAGATAAAGATTCTCCACTAAACTGATCGTGCCTTTGAAGATCAAAGTCTGTCCGGTCAGCTATACCTTCTAATTCACCCCAACCCCATGGAAAACGATACTCTATATCGTAGGTATCTTTAGCGTAATGAGCTAATTCATCTGGATCATGCCTACGTAACCGCAAGTTCTGTCGGCGGATGCCCAGAGAAACATACCATTCGAACCTCGACTTAACCCACGAATTGAGCCACTCTTCATCGGTACCAGGTTTAACAAAAAACTCTACTTCCATCTGCTCGAATTCTCGCGTACGGAACGTGAAGTTACCAGGCGTAATTTCATTACGAAAGGCCTTTCCTATTTGTCCTATCCCAAAGGGAAGTTTTTTTCGGGTAGCATTAACCACGTTTGGGAAATTAACAAAAATTCCTTGTGCTGTTTCCGGACGTAAGAATACCTCTTGACCAGTCTCCTCAACCGGTCCCATGTGAGTTCGAAACATTAAGTTGAAATTTCTGGCTTCTGTAAGAGCCCCCCCGCAGTCGGGGCATTTATCCTCACTAAGCTGATCACTCCGAAACCTCCTGTGACAAATTCGACATTCAACCAGCGGATCAGAGAAATTCTCTACATGACCACTTGCTTCCCAAACCCTAGGGTGCATCAAAATTGCAGAATCTAAGCCAACCATATCGTCCCGATCTGATACAACTGACTTCCACCATGCCTCTTTGACATGGCGTTTCAGTTCTACTCCCAGCGGACCATAATCCCAAGTCGACCCCAAACCCCCATAGATCTCACTGCTTTGGAAAATAAACCCTCTACGTTTGGAGAGGGAAAGAATTTTATCCATATCTGGGGACAACAAAAATCGTGGCACTAGGAGCCTCCTGTTAGGGTTAGATAATAGGAAGAGTACCAAGTAGGTAATATGATGTAAATATAGTCAATCTAAACCTAGTATTCCAATCCTAATTGTTGTTTCTAACTATCGACTTACCCAATTTCGTGTTCCGAGATTAGTTGGTGGGTAATTGAAGCCTTACTACATCTGCCAAATTATCCGACCGCAGTTCTTCTAATTTTAAATATTTGGCACCCATACGGTCGCTTACCTGCTTGGCTAACCCAAACTTTATAAAATCAAGCTCAGTATCAATAACTATGGATTGAATCTTCTTCTCCTCAATCAACTCCGCCATTCTATTGCTTTCTTCCATTGGATCACCAAATTCTCCGCCAGATATAGTCACATTGGATCTGCCATCAGAGAGTAGAACTAACATGGGAAGAGTTTCTCGATCTTTCAACTTTTCAGTTTCCAGCAATTCTAAAGCATTGTATAGGCCTTTGCTTAAAGGAGTCCTTCCTCCGGTGGGCATGTCCCTTAGATAAATCTGGGCTAGGTCCACGCTATTAGTAGGTGGCAACAGCAAATCTGATTTGGTTCCTCTGAAACTAATCAACGCAACGCGGTCACGCCGTTGATAGGCATCAAGAAGCAACGATAAGATCGCACCTTTAACTGCTACCATACGGCGTTGAGCGCCCATAGAACCACTGGCGTCTACTACGAACAATATAAGACTACCTGTCTGTGTTTCACGTATTTTTTCGCGTAGGTCCCAGCGCTCTATGAAAAAACTCTTAGAATCGTTCGTTTTAACTTCTAACGATTTGCGCTTTTTTTGGTGAGGAGCCGCTGCTCTAAGAGTAGCATCGATAGCAAGATCGGAGACCTTGCCTTGAGGAATCCTAGAACTCGTATAACGACCTACAGATGAATTGCTAATAGTAGTCGCCCTCCGGCCGGTGGCTCGACGAGCATTGCGGTCTATCGGTTGTACCTGTAATGATTTAATAGAGTAAGGTTCACCAGTCTCAAACCATTCTTCTCCTGATCCCGGTCCATTGTCATCGTCGTTGTCTGATTGGTCGTTTTCTTCTTGTTCTAGATCTGAGGGATCAGAATCGTCTCCACCTTCATCTGAGTTGGATGAATCTTGATTATGTGATTCCCTGTTTTGAGACCGGTTTTGGTGCTCATCAATGATGGAATCCAACTGCTCTGTTTCTAGATGAGGCTGTTGGAAAGGTTGCCTACGTTGACGGTGGAGCAAAGCCATCTCAGCGGCTTCCCGTACGTCCTCAACCGTTACATTAGTCCGACCTTCATATGCAGCGATAGTGCTAGATGTTTTGTACATCACAATATCGCCGCGCATACCGTCTACCTGGTATTCATAACAAATGTCAGTGATCAATCCGAGAATGTCATCGCTTACTTGAACGTCATCCAACAACCTTTGGCTTTCAATTAATTTGTTTCGCTGAGACTCCTCAGCTGATTGCCATTCCTGTACAAATCCGTGCGGATCAGATTCAAATTGGATTCGTCGTCTCACAACCTCTTTACGGTCATCAGAAGCCAAAGTCCCTTCTACCTCAACCGCCAACCCAAATCTGTCAAGAAGTTGGGGGCGTAAATCACCTTCCTCAGGGTTCATAGTGCCCACTAGAATAAACTGGGCAGCATGACTTACAGATATACCTTCCCGTTCCACATAATTACGTCCCATTGCGGCAGCATCAAGTAAAACATCCACAAGATGATCATTGAGCAAATTAACTTCATCAATATACAGAATTCCTCTGTGGGCAGCCGCTATTAACCCGGGTTCAAAGCTCTTGGATCCGGAGACTATCGCTTGTTCTATATCTAGAGAGCCTACTAAACGATCTTCTGTAGCACCGACTGGCAAATCCACTATACGAACTTGATGAGCCAAGGAGTCCACTACTTCTTGACCAGAATCACAAAACTGGCAAAGACCTTGCAGGTAATCAGGAGGACAGCTATATGGACAGCCCCGCACGACGCTCACTTCTGGTAATAATGCAGCCAAAGAGCGAACTGCGGTTGACTTAGCAGTACCTTTTTTACCCCGAATCAAAACACCGCCAATTTTGGGATTGACTGTATTTAAAAGTAAGGCTCGCTTCATCGTATTTTGGCCAACAATAGCGGTAAATGGAAACCAGGGTTCTTGTCGTTGTTGTTGCATTAATAGACTCATCAATTCGTTTAATTAGGGTTATCCGAAGACTTATTAGCTTTAATACCATGCTCTTTATATTTTATATATCCAGCAACGCCCAAAGAAATAGTAATCCAAAAAACAAAATGCCCTGTTAGAGTGATTGTCCGATACAATATGACCAATACCGGCGGCATCCAATCTGGGGTAGGATCGGGGTTAGAAGGAAAGTTAACAGTAACCAATGAAACTACCGCTAGATATAGTACTACTAATGCCAAATAATAAGAGCCCTTTTGTATGCCTTCTGAATCCGATTCGTTTATGAACTTTAATGCAATACAAACTCCGACCACTAAAATTAGATGGGTCGCATATAATAACAGCTGGAAGCCTTGTCTAAGCAAAAGAGAGCTCTCTTCTCCTACTCCTGGAGGATTTGGCGGGTAACAAATCTGCATCAACAACGCCATAGCCCAGAACCCTGATAAACCGGCCAAAATACTCCAAGCCCATATACCCCAACCTGGAGTAGCTCTGCGTATGAGATGGTATAGACCCGTAAAAATAGCCCCAAACAAAACACCAAAAATAGCATACCCAACTGGCCCGAATATCCTCTGAGCTTGCGATGAAACCGTGAATCCAGGTTCATCGGCAACACCCGAAGATTTATCAGCAACTTCTTCCAGACTAATAGCCCATTCCATTACAGGGACATTCACCACGTCTAAATACCCTCCCATAACGAGGCCGGCCAGAGCTCCCATTATCAACGCAATAGGCAGTATATTACGCACAACGATCCTCTCATGGTATTCAATCAAAAAACCCCTGGATTTCTCGATGCCAGGGGTTACAGTCCCGGATGTTGGCGCGACCCTCAGGCCCCCGATATTCCAGGAGGAACCGCGTCTGTTTGCGCAGCGCTTAGCCCCGTATCTCGCATGGGTTCCTGACTTCCGGGCTATCGCCCGATCACAGTGGCGCAACCGCGGCGGAATATTCACCGCCTTTCCCCATATAACTTCGCTACTTCACCGAGATAGATATTATGTTTTCTAACCGTAATCTGGAAAGTATTGGGAGATGTTTAATCTCCCAATACTTCAACTCTGATACAGCCTAGTGGCACATGAAGACAACGTGCCTAGCATGGTGAAATACTTCGTGAACGGCGCCCAATATTGCGGGCGAGCCCAAAGCTGCACCATGAACACTAGAATCCACGTACCCAGTAAAATACAGTACTACTGACCCTGCTAACAGCCAAGGAGCCATTTTGGCACCTCGTCCTTCCCTAATTAAGGCCTGCAATATTGTTGACATATTAGTCTCCTCTTTCATTGAAGTTTAAGAGATTAGCAGTAAAGTTCGACAGTTAAGTCCTTCTTTTCCCTGTTTACTCACACCCATCCCCCGTAGGACTCGGCAAGTATACCACTTAATAACGGTTGCTGGAAAGAGATAGCGGTTCGAATTTTACATATCCACGGTGCTTATTTTAACCTTGAGCGGAGCGTTCTACGAACACAACCCCATCTTTGCCCACAAATTTGTCTTTCATAGTTATAAATTCCTGATATTTGTCGTCTTGAAACTCGGTTCTTTTTTCATCATCGTCGAGATACGGATTAGGAAAATAGCATCTAGCTAGGGTTTCGTCCCATCCTTTGGAAAACCTCACATAATAGGATTTAAGACCATCGTGAGAATCGGCTTCGACAAACTGTATGCCATCAACCTCTTGTTCAGCGATATGGAAATGCCAGTTGTTAGCCTCGATCGTGATGTAACCATTACGGACTTCTGGAGGCTTAATACCTGTCCCATTATTCTCACTAACCACTGATCCACCACCTACTACCCACATCATTTTTTCATTTTGTGTCAGTTCTTGGATCAATTCGAGTGTTATGTCCATTCATAGCCTCGCAGTTTATTGATTCTGTTTGATCTAATTCCGCTCCTGACGAGCCTCCAAATCCGCTTCTAAATTCAAGTAAAGTTCCTTCAATTCCTGCAGTAATTCTGGATTGGGTTCTTCCCAGAGACCCCTTTCTATAGCTTCAAGTAATCTTTCAACTATGGCTCTGAGTGCCCAAGGGTTGCTCTTATTGAAAAATTCTTGCATTTCTTGATTAAGCACATACTCCTGAGTAACGTCCTCGTACATCCAATCTTCAATCACTTGAGCTGTAGCGTCGTAACCAAACATGTAGTCTACCGTTGCAGACAACTCGAAGGCACCTTTATACCCATGCCGTTTCATAGATTCAATCCATTTAGGGTTAACTACACGACTCCTAAAGACTCGACGGGCTTCATCTTGCAGGTCGCGAACTCGTGCCCTAGTTGGATCAGCACTATCACCAAAAAATTGTCTGGGATTCTTGCCAGTTAAAGCCCTCACGGTGGCAATCATCCCACCGTGATATTGCATGTAATCATCGCTATCGAACAAATCATGTTCTCTATTATCCTGATTTTTGGCTGCTATTACTATCTGGCCGAATCTTTGCCTAAACTGTGGCCGAGCATTCACCCCAAAGTTCTCTTGAGTATATGCATACCCTCCCCATGCAGTATAAACCTCGGCTAAATCTTCTACTGTTTCCCAATTCCTTTCATCCAAGGCAGCTAAAATTCCTGCACCGTAAGTGCCAGGTTTACTTCCAAAAATTCGATAGAGCGATGCCGCCCGAATATTAGATGGTTGACCCTGTTCATCTTTTGAACTGTTTCCCGCTTCGCTATTAGTAGATTGAGACGCCTGATCCAAATCTGCTCTAAGGTGTTTGGCAACAAAGTTTTGGTCATCTTGTTCATCTAAAGACGCCACCATTTCAACCGCTTTATCCAAAAGATAAATGAGGTTAGGGAAAGCATCTCTAAAAAACCCGCTTATCCTTACGGTCACGTCTATGCGAGGGCGTTTTAGTTCCTCAAGAGGTATTATTTCAACACCAGTAACTCTCCTGCTTTCATCCTGCCAAACTGGCTTGACCCCTAATAGATACATGATCTGGGCTATATCATCACCGTGCGTCCGCATAGCCGATGTTCCCCAAACCACTACACCCACCATCTCAGGATAGGATCCTTCTTCCTCCAAATATTTGTCCAATAGGCTATCACCAAGAACTTTACCAACTTCCCAGGCAGCTGGGGAAGGCAAAGTTTTCGGATCAACCGAATAAAAATTTCGTCCAGTAGGTAGAACGTTTGCCATCCCTCTGGTAGGGGCACCGCTAGGCCCAGGAGGTACGAACCGGCCATCTAGACCTCGTACCAAATTATCTATCTCATCGGTAGTTTTCAATAGAGCAGGATAAATAGTTTCTAATACATAACGCAATACCTTTTCTGTACCTGGATCAGGGCGGTCCAAAAGGCTAGATACTAGTTCAGCTATTTGTTCTGAGCTGAAGTCACCATCCAGAAGCTGGACATAAGCCTCCCTGCACAACATTTCTAAACGCTCTATCACATCTCCGCCTGTCCGTGCGGGAGTTTCAGTATCTAAACGAGCTAAAACCTCTGGGATACCCTCATCTATAGGAACCCCCGGGTCATCCAGTAGAGCCGTATAATCTATCTCCAAAGCTTCAGCCATACTCCGTCTTAAACTAGGAACAGGACCTATGTCCAACCGTGTAAGAGCAGACAACAACCCTATTAGCTGTTCATTCTCAGGAACCTCGCCCAAAGAATGGAGTCCATCCTTGATTTGTACATCTTTGATCTCACACAAATATCCATCTATATTAAGCATGAACCCGCCGAAGTCATCTGGAGGCGCATCAACACCCAGGTCCCTATGCAATTCAGCTTTTTTAACCATCTCCCAAATTTGATCTTCTAATATAGCTAATTTAGAAGGGTCTAATGTTTGACATTGATAATGTTCGTCCATGAGTTGTTCAAGCCTGGCTATATCTCCATAACTATCCGCAGTTGTCATTGGCGGGATTAGATGATCAATGATGGTTGCATGAGTCCTACGTTTAGCCTGAGTTCCCTCCCCTGGGTTATTAATTATGAACGGGTAGAAAAGAGGCAAATCGCCTAAAGCAACCTCTGGGTAACATTCTTGAGATAATCCTATGCCCTTGCCAGGTAGCCATTCTAACGTCCCGTGCTTACCCACATGGACCATCGCATCTGCCTTAAAAACATGGCGCAACCATCTATAGTAAGCAATATAATGATGAGTCGGCGACAAATCAGGACTATGATATATAGATATGGGGTGTTCTCCAAAGCCTCTTGGTGGCTGCAACCCAACAAATATGTTACCCAATTGCAATCCCGAGATTGCTAAACTATCTCCAGTCCTATAAACGTCCCCTGGAGGGTCTCCCCATTCCTCTTGCAACTTATCGCGTACTGATTCCGGAAATTCCCTATACCATGCTAAATATTGGTTTGCCGAAACATGACCCGCAGCCAACCTAAGTTGTTCTTCGGTTAAAGAATCACGGTCATTACTGCAACGTTCGATGATTCTATGTACCAATTCATCACCGTCTGATGGGATGTCTTCAACATGATATCCAGCTTTAGATAAAGCGTTAAGAATATTGACTACTGAAACTGGGGTATCCAGACCCACGGCATTCCCGATCCTCGCGTCTTTTGTGGGATAGTTACTCATAATAATGGCAATTTTCTTTTCCGAATTTGGTTTTACACTCAGGTTCACCCATTTCACTGCCAAATCAGCTAGATGATCCATCCGATCTGGGTGTGGCACGTAACGCTGTGTCCTATTCGCAACTAACGTTCCACCTCCAAGCCCGGGATTTTGTTTCAATAAGCCAGGCCTTTCTTCTTTGAATGAAATAGGAACCGAAATTATTCTGCCATCAAATTCAGGGAGAGCAATGTTCATTGCAGTGTCAATCGGCCCGAGCCCGAGAGAACTCTCCTCCCATGCTAACCGAGTATCCGTACTCACCACACCTTGAATAATTGGAACATCTAACTTATCTAGAAAATCTACAGACCAACCTGATGCCACAGTGGCTCCTTCATCACTGAGGTCGCTCATCGCCAACCCCATAGTGTTTATTATACAGTTGACCCGAGATTTACCTGACTCATCAATCATGTATTCAGTAATTGTGTTGGCTGATTCTGCATCTTCATCTGGGTTATGCTTTAAACTAAACGAAAAGACTGGTAAAACGTTTATCTCGCGTTTTTCTAGCCTGTAAATTAATTCATCGATAAAATTCAAGTTACCGCTCATCCAGTGGGCCCTGTAGAATAAAAGTCCTATGGCTGGCCTATCTGGTGTGAAGCGTAACCTGATATACGAGTCTACATCTATACCGGAATCAATATCAGGATGGTAGATCCCTTGCCAAGGAACTGGCTCGGGTGCCCCATGACCGTAATTGGTTTCCAAATAGGTGTCCGATAGAAATAACAACAAATTCTGGGTATTTTGGACCCCGCCCCTCATCAGATAGGCAAAAACTGTTTCTATTTCAGCTACTGGAGCAGAGCAAGCAGCCACCAGATCCTCGTCCCATTCCTGATGCCCCGGGCAAGCTATTAAAGGAATACCATTTGAATGGCACAACTCAACCAACGGATCGAAAACATCCGGCATCGCTCTTTTGCCACCAAGCAATCTCAAAACCACTACCCCTGCTCCGGCAGCATTCTCCAATAACTCTATCCGCCCTTCGCTCGAATCTAACGCCACGGGATTGTAAATAACGACCCTAGGAAAATCGGGAATCGCCATGTCTGCGATTGCTTTCTCAGCAGTCAGAATATCTGTATCCGCAGTTGTAACCAGAAATATAGATTTCTGGTCGGTCTCCTGTAAAGTAGTCAAAATTACATCTCTATCTTTATTTAATCGGCTATCTGGTTAGCACTAAAAAATACCATGATCGATAAATCACTGAACTCTTGAGTCAAATCAGCACATTCCGCCAAAGTTCCATCCCAACGCTGTTCTCCATCAAGAGTAAGTCGTTGGAACACGGTTATTGGCTGAGTCGCAGCCGCCCCCTTATCCAGAGCCTGCTTCGCTATACCTGCAGGCATCAAATCAAAAGGCCTTGGTAGGAGGATTATGTGTCTTCTTCCCTCGTCTAGGTAATGAATTAATTCTTCTAAATCCGTCCCTGCATCATCTCTTTTATGTAAAGTAATAAACAAGGAGTCTTCTAAAGCTATCCCAGACCTAGCGCAGGCGAATTGTATTGAACTCACACATGGTACCAGTTGGACGTGTTCAGCCCTACGTCGAACCCTGTTTAACAATTCTCGAGCAGAAACATTCAGATCCCCCCAGCAGCAAACTACACAGTCCTTACCTTGGCGAGCCTGGGCTTGAGTATATTCCAATACATCTTCTTGGTCTCTATAAGCCATCGGCTTCACTTCAGCATTTTTAGTCCATTCCGTCACCACATCTAAAACCGTTTTAAAACCTACAACTAGGTCCGCCTTTTGAAGAGCCTCCCTACCTTTCATAGTTAACATATCGGGATCACCGGGTCCCACAGCCACAACAGTCATAGATATACCTGCATTAAGATTGGTCATTAAAAGCCTATGCTCCCTACAAAAATTAGTTAACTAAACCTAACCGTGAGTTTAATGGGTAATCTCATTAAAAAACCCCTGGGCTGCTACCAGGGGTCGTAATTCCCGCTTAGAATATATCGAGGTTTTAGACCTCCCAATAGACGGGACGAACCGCATCTGTTTAGCGCAGATTAGAGCTCAAACGTTTCGAGCGGGGTTCCTGACTTCGGGACTCTAAATCCCATTTACAGTGGCGCAACCGCGGCGGACTATTCACCGCCTTTACCCTTTATGGCCCGAACATTGTTATTTAATATGTCCAATGTTTGGCAAGTCTATCTGCGGCCTAATTCGTTGTCAAGGGAGACTACCTTTAGTATGCGTCCTAATTTATCAATCTATTGTTTGACAGGACCACTACTTTATCCTATGTTGAGTCTAATAAAAATTCGGAGGGGCCTATGCCTTTCGGTTGGGGGATAATCAGTACTGGGTTACACCCTGAAAATAAAATTGCTCCAGCGATTAACGCAACATCCGGCGCTAATCTCGTGGCAGTTTATAGCAGAGATAAAGAACAAGCACACTCATTTGCAGAAAAACACGGTGCCCTGGCAGCCTATGCGTCCATAGACGAATTACTACAAGATAA
>CAJXEF010000069.1 GCA_913052545.1 uncultured Chloroflexota bacterium | reverse complement strand
CCAGCCGAGTTTGTTAAATCCCCTCGCTAAAATTTCTCCACCGGGGCCTGTAGGGTGCGGAGGGCATGGCCTTTCCGGTTTGGGTGGATACGCTGGGTCTCCGCGTAGACCTGATACGCCATGATGTCGGTCATTCAGATCATAATAGGGTTCCAATTCGGCGTATGTCATGGGCCAGTCGTCGGCGACACCGTCCTGAGTCTTGACGCAGAAATCTGATGGATGAAACCTAGGGAAATGCGAACCCCAGTGGATAGTGCTTCCCCCTACTGCGTTATACATTAGGGGCGCAATAGGAGTATTCTCTTCATTAACCGGGTAATCTTCTTGAAGCGCTCTTATATTGGGATTAGGATGGAAATCAGTCTGCCAGTGTAATTGGCTGTCGGGTTCATTGGTTGGATAGGCATCTAGAGGCACCCAACCTCCCTGGTCAAGGCAAACTACTTTTATGCCTGCCATGGAAAGACTCCAGGTAAATGCTCCCCCAGATGCACCGGCCCCTATTACTAAAACATCAACTACATCTTCTTTTTTACCCACAATATCTCCTAGAAATGGGTGTGTTAAAGGTATTATCAGTTCCTTGGCGTTTTAATGACGTTCGAAAACTGCGGCTAATCCCTGTCCGCCACCTACACACATGGTCTCCAAGCCATATTGGACATCCCTGGATTCCATTTCATGGAGTAACGTGGTTAGAATCCTAGCTCCAGTTGCAGCGATTGGATGGCCTAATGAAATGCCTGAACCATTGACATTAAGTTTATCCTCGTCTTTCAGCTTCCATTCTCGTAGAACTGATAAGACCTGGGCTGCGAAGGCTTCATTCAATTCAATCAAGTCCATATCATCTAATTGCATATTAATTTTCGACATTAACTTGGCCACAGAAGGCACCGGTCCGATTCCCATATAAGCAGGATGGCACCCAGTTACAGCCCATCCCTTTAAATAACCCATAGCTGTTAGACCAAGTTCTTCCAGCTTGTCTTCGGCTACTACCAGGCATACGGATGCGGCGTCGTTTTGGCTGCTAGCATTGCCTGCTGTGACACTGCCGTCCTTCATAACCGGGCGTAGCCTGGATAAAACGTCCATTGAGGAATCGGCACGAGGTCCTTCATCGTGATCAAATATCTTCGGATCTCCTCGACGCTGCGGTACTTCTATCCCGACGATTTGCTTGTCGAATTTACCTTCTTGAATAGCTGCAACGGCCCGATGGTGACTTCGGACAGCGTATTCATCCTGTTCTTCTCTGGATATTTCATATTGTTTGGCTAGGTTTTCTGCCGTTTCTACCATCCCAGAGATATATCCGAACCTTTCATCTGGTGAAATTGTTTCTCGAGCTCTCGACAACCGGTCGTGGAGAGTAACGGAACCAAATCTGGCCCCCCATCGAGATTCATTTACGTAGAATTCAGCGTTACTCATGCTTTCAACTCCACCAGCTACTACAACGTCTGCATTCTCTGTTTGGATTAGCATGGCAGCATTGAGAATAGCCTGTAAGCCAGAGGAGCATCTTCTGTCTAGTTGATAACCTGGCACTTCTATTGGTAGGTCTGCTTTCAGTCCCGCCAATCTACCGATAGACGGATTTTCTCCATTGGGGTAGCCGTGCCCGAGTATCACATCTTCGATTTTCGCTGGATCAATCCCGCTTCGACTAATTGTCTCTTTAATTACCGTTGAAGCAAGTTCTGCAGCGGAAATATCTTTAATCGCGCCTCCAAAATTACCCACTGCTGTTCTAACTGGGGAAACTATTGCTACTCCACGCATGAGTATCTCCTTAACAATCGGTCTTCAATATTCAATGGCCACCGCCGGCCTCTTGAAAGTGTATGGATAATCATACCGTCTTCAGCTATATGTGTCGACTTTCTTAGCTATGAGTGTGCCAACCGATTGTCGTCTGGGTGCCAAATTATTTATTGGGCAGAAAAACCCCCGTCTATCACCAACTCGCTTCCTGTGATAAACGAGGATTCATCGGAAGCCAGATATAAAACACCCAGGGCGATGTCTTCAGGTTCGCCGATTCTTCCTAAGGGTATACGAGAAAGGCTTTCGGCCAGAAGTTCCGGGTCTGATCTGCGTTCGGCATTCATATCCGTGGCAACTGAACCGGGATGAACGGAATTAGCCCTGATATTTTCTCCAGCGTACTGAATGGCAGTCGATTTAGTAAATAGCCGTACCGCGCCCTTGGATGCATTGTAAACAGGCTGGATACTGTCCTGACCAATTATCCCGGAAATAGAGGATATGTTTACTATAGAGCCACCGCCTGCTTTCCTCATCTCCGGAATCACGGCCTTGGTACCAAGGAATACTCCCTTTGCGTTGATATCCATGACGCGGTCCCATTCCTCTGTAGTGGTGTCTTCTAAAATCCCCCACGATACCACACCTGCATTGTTAACCAGGATATCAATCTTACCGAATTTATTTACCGTCTCAGAAACCATGTTTTGCCAATCTTCCTCTTTTGTCACATCTAAATGGATGTAAAGAGCTTCTCCACCTATCTCCTGTATTTCAGCTTCTGTTTTCCTGCCTTCATCGTCAAGGATATCTCCGAAGACTACTTTTGCACCTTCCTTAGCAAACAACTTAGCTTCCGCAGCTCCTTGACCTCTGGCCCCTCCGCTAATTAATGCCACTTTCCCTTGTAATCTCATCATTAACTCCTGTTTTATACTCGTTAACGGTATTTGAAAACCCCATATATCATTATCCTGAGTTAAATTTGCTTGACGGTGTTGCCCCCCCAGCATACACTCAAAAAGTTTAATATTTGTTTCGAAAGGGGGGTGTTCTTTGGTGTCAACCGACTTTACTATACTACTCCATCCTGCGGCTGAAGATGTGGCCCAAAAACAAAATTTGGCCCCTAGGCTCCACGATCTCCAAGGTTCTACTATAGGGTTGGTCGATAATCACAAGAGGAATTCTGACGTTTTTCTGTTGGAACTCGGCAAGGTATTTCAGGAATTATATGGTGTTTCTAAAATAGTGAATTATCAGAAATCCAGTCAGAGTATGCCAACTCCCGAACCGGTAATGAATCAACTGGTATCGGAATGCGATGCCATCGTTCACGCGGTAGCAGATTGAGGGTCTTGTACAGCGTGGGGTCTCCACGACGGAATTGAATTTGAGAAAAGAGGGCGACCAGCAGTTACTGTAATTACTCATGCTTTTATTTATGCCGCCCAGCTTAGAGCTCAAGCCTTGGGTCTCACTGAGCATCCAGTGGTTGTGATAGATCATCCCATAGCGAGTAAAAATGCGACTCAAATTAAAGCAGAAGCTCAGAAGAGAGCAATCGAGATAGTTACAGGATTACGGTCTCGTGGTGAAACTGCATGACGATGTCACATGAAATTCCACGGGCCAGCCGTATCCAAATAGGCGGTAATATCAGGGATATTAATGATTATTACCATCAGGAAGGATGGACTGATGGTCTTCCAATTATTCCGCCCACTGAAGACGTTGTGCTAGAGATGATAGAAGCTTGCTCGCTGGATTCTAGAGAATCTTTGGGAACAATGGCTCCTTTAAATGGGACTGTGACCGTAGAGAAAATCGCTGTTAACGCAGTAATGGCTGGGTGCAAACCGGATTATTTCCCGGTTGTCATTGCCGCTGTGAAGGCGGTTTTACAGCCTAAATTCAATGTGGCAGCAATAACTACGACGACCGGCGGAGCCGCGCCAGTAGTTGTGGTTAGTGGACCTATAGCAGATCGGCTGGGTATACATAGCGGCACCGCTGTATTTGGGTCCGGTCATCAAGCAAACGCTACTATAGGCCGGGCTTTACGGCTAACCATGCGTAATATGGGTGGGGCCAAAGTATCAACTATGGAAAAATCTACTCATGGGTGGCCGGGCAAATATACTATGTGCTTTGCCGAGGCTACCGAAAGAAGCCCTTGGGAGCCCCTGCATGTTGAATTAGGGTATTCTGAGGACACCAGTATTGTTACCGTTGCTGCGGTTAGAGGTATACAGACACTCCAGGAAGGAGCTCAGGAAACTGGTGAAGGCGTTTTGGAAACGGTTGTTGGTGCAGTTCATGCGATGGGTATTTCCGGGTTTTACTACCAACAACGAGGATCATCTCCCATTATAGTGTTTGGTCCCGAACACGCTGACGAAATTGCAAATGCTGGTTTTAGCCGAAAGGATGTAAAGCAATACCTTTTTGAAAACGCCCGGGTCCCCAAGAAAATCCTGAGAAACAGGGCACACTGGGCAGCCCGACAATGGCCCGAAGAGTGGGAAAATCAGGACGATGATTTTATGATACCCATCGTTGATGACCCTGATAATTTGGTGATTGTCGTGGCAGGCGGAGATGGTAGACATTCCTCTTGGCTGTTACCGTGGTCGGCTACACAACGAGCCACCGAAATAATTGAATAGAGGTTTGGAATTAGTTAAAGTGAAGCAATCACCGCCATCCAGGGCCAGTGATGAGGCCCCTCAAATAGTTAATTTGTCCTGTATGCTCTGAGGAATCTCCCATGACACTGATAAGTGCCCGCCATGCTGATCTGTGTGCACCTGGCATATACTCGATTTCAGAGGTAAATTGATTCGAAGACATGCGTGAGACTCTATCGGTGATGGCGCTGTGAGCTGAATCAGCATATCCAATGAGCAAGTCTCTTGAAACTCGGAAAGTAACCACCTGCTCTGTAGTGTCACCTAATCCGGTCCTGGATATTTCCATTCCGAAGTGGTCAGCCCAGCCTTGTGACTCCCAGACCTCCGACTCACCAAGAGCTGCAGCGCTGATCTTGTCTCGCCATCTCGAAAGATGCCAGATTAACCAAGCTATCGAATTGGAATTTGGGTCCGGTTGGAAGTAAAGTTGGTCGTCAGTCAATCCACTCGTAGCCTCATGAATCCAGCGTATAGGGGATTCGCACAGAGTTATGATAAATCTCTTGAGATCTACATTTTCAGTTGTAGCCATCTGCTTCATCCTGCTTTGCTAGTTTAGAATGGTCATTTCAGACTCCATGTTAGCATAGGGTTCTATCATAGTTGTAACGATAGTATTCATGGATGGGACAGAACTTAAGTTAGAATCCCGCTGTAATTGCGATCTGCCCATGCACTGTAAGAATGGTAACTCTGTGTTGAGGAGGTTCCAGTGTTTGATATAAGCGTTAGCTATATTGTATTAGCGGCATTATTTGTTTTGGTCATCTTGAGTGTATGGCTAAATATCCGGCAGTGGGCGAGTAAAGGGAAACTAATAAAGGGGATTGATTCGCGAGTGCTTGGAGTCTCAGTGGGAAGGGGATTGATGGCGGAACAATTTGCCCCGTTCACTGATACTTTCCAGAATCTCGGATGGGACATACAAAAGTTCAAATTTCTAGGAAGACCTATAGATGGGATCCAGTTTGAGGAAGACGAGATAATTATAGTGGAATTCAAAACTGGAGATTCTAATATGTCTCAAAAACAAAGGAGGATAAAGGAGTTGATAGACGAAGGTAAAGTTAGGTTTCAAGAGATACGGTTTTAAACTAATGGGTTTGCAAAAGATGAAACCCTTCCGTCACAGTTAAAAAATGATATCGATGTTTAGGATGTACTAATCTTTATCTTTGGGTTGTATTAAAAATGGCAACATACGATTTTAAAAAATCTCTTCAATTATTGAGAAAAGGCACTGGTGATCCCAATGCGGAGTTTAGGGATAGTCAAGAAGCCGCTATCGAAGCCGTCGTCGAAGGTAGTGGCCGGTTATTAGTTGTTCAAAAAACTGGTTGGGGTAAGAGCTTTGTCTATTTTATAGCTACCCAGTTATTGAGGGACCAAGGCTTCGGGCCTGCTTTATTGATTTCCCCATTGTTGTCATTAATGCGAAATCAGATATCGGCTGCAGAGAGGATGGGAGTTAGAGCTGTCACCATAAATTCCGATAACAGAGAGGATTGGGAAGGTATAGAGCAAGACATAAAGAATGACGTGATCGATATATTACTAATTTCCCCTGAACGCTTAGGAAACGAATATTTTAGGCAGCAAGTTATGGGTGCGATTCAGGATGAGATTTCTATATTGGTAATAGATGAGGCTCATTGCATATCTGATTGGGGACACGACTTTAGGCCCCATTACCGGATATTAGAGCGGATTTTGAAAGATCTTCCACCTGATCTTCGAGTCCTTGCTACTACAGCTACGGCTAATGATCGTGTAGTAGAAGATTTACACCAGGTGCTTGGCCCGGGCTTGGAGTTATCAAGAGGTGATCTGGCCCGACCATCATTATCTCTGGAAACAATAACCCTGGACTCCCAGTCCGAAAGGCTGGCGTGGTTGGCAGGCAAGCTGCGCAGCTTGCCTGGAAACGGAATTATTTACGCTCTCACTATTCGTGATGCAGGTATGGTTGCTGAATGGCTCCAGAGTCAGGGGTTCAATGTATCTGCTTACACGGGAGCTATGTCGGAAGGCAGGGCCGAACTTGAGCAAGCCCTTTTAGATAATGAATTAAAAGCATTAGTGGCTACTACGGCTTTAGGAATGGGGTTCGACAAGCCAGATTTGGCGTTTGTGATTCATTATCAAACCCCAGGGTCAGTTGTTGCCTATTATCAGCAGGTCGGTCGAGCAGGGAGAGGTATAAATAATGCCAGAGGAATCTTATTAAGTGGTAAAGAAGAAATTGATATCACGAATTATTTTATTGAAAATGCTTTCCCAACTAGAGAAGAGGTAGGGTTGGTTATTGGTGAGCTAGCGAAAAATTTGGATGGTCTGTCAACCAATCAGTTGATGTCTGCGGTGAATTTGAGCATGGGACGCATACAAAAAACTTTAGAATTATTGTCACTTGAATCACCTAGCCCGATAGCTAGGGATCGAAATAGATGGCAGCTTACCTCCCAAGTTTTGGCTGAGTCGTTCTGGGAACGAGCAGAGAGACTAACTGGCTTGAGAAAAGAGGAACAGTTACAGATGCAGGAATATGTTGCTCTGAAGACTGGTCATATGGAATTCTTGATCCAGGCATTGGACGGGGATACTCAAGGCGTGCCGGCTAAACAATTAGAACCGTTGGGATCCGATACGGATCCTTATTTACTGTCAGAGGCTATCGCTTTTCTCAAGCGTTCTAATATCACCATAGAACCTAGAAAACAGTGGCCTTTTGGCGGTATGCCGGTTTATGGACTCAAGGGCAGGATACCACCGAATCATCAGGCCATGGAAGGCAAGTCTCTTTGCATATGGGGAGATGATGGCTGGGGTAAATTAGTGAGAGAGGGAAGATATCAGGAAGGGCGTTACTCTGATGTTCTGGTCCAAGCATGCACAGATCTATTCACGATGTGGGATCCAAGCCCAACTCCTTCGTGGATTACCTGTGTTCCGTCGACCGGGCAACCCGGTGTTATCGAAGATTTCAGTTCTCGGCTTGCGGCCGCTCTATCCATTCCCTTTGTCGGTGTTATAGACAGTAATATTCAGGCTAAGGGTCGTAGTCCTATGTCTAATAGCGTACAGCGGGCCAGCCATATAGATGGAACTCTATTCGTTAATTCTTCCCCTGTCCCGGATTCGGCCGTTCTTTTGATAGATGATTTAACTGATACTAGATGGACTCTTACAACGGCTGCTTGGCTTTTGCAGTCCAAGGGTTCTGGCCCAGTATTTCCTCTAGTCCTTTCCATGACGGGTTGGAGATAGTAATTTGAGATTGAGTTGTTCGATTTCGGTTGGTAGTTTAGTTAGTGCTTGATTGCTCACGTTGGAATCAAGAGCTTTAACCTGAGAAGGTGTTATCATTTCAAAGCATGCAACTAAACATTAAATCCGCTACAAATGTAGGTAAAGTACGTGATCATAACGAAGATGATTACGTTGCGTTGGGGGGCGACGAAACCGAAATCCCTGTCGACGCGCTATTGGTGGTTGCCGACGGAATGGGGGGCCATGCCGCTGGAGAGGTTGCGAGTCGACTAACTGTTGAAGGAATAGTCGAAGCAATGAACCATTTGTCAGGTCACGATCGTTTATTGGAAGGGAATGAGTTCGGAGCATTTTTATCCAATATGATTAAAGAGGTGAATGCCCAAGTTTGGCAGGCAGGGCAGGAGCCGGCTCACCGGGGTATGGGAACTACCTGTACATTAGCGGCAATAAGAGAAACCCAGCTATTCTTATCTCAGGTCGGGGACAGTCGTTGTTATCTTTTGAGGAATGGCGATCTTCACCAGCTGACTACAGACCATAGTTGGGTGGAAGAAGCAGTCGCTCAGGGAATTCTGACTCCGGAGCAAGCCAGAGTACACCCAAATCGTAATGTGATTACTAGGGCCATAGGCATTCATCCAACGGTAGAGGTAGATACCACTACTATGCCGATTCTGCAGGGTGATCTGCTATTGCTTTGCTCAGATGGGCTCAACTCGATGATTGATGATAATGAAATCAAATCTATCCTAGAGACCAATTATATTGATCAAGTTTGTGAAGCGTTGGTTGAGCGTGCTAATGACCGTGGTGGCCACGACAACACGACCATCATAGTGGTGGTCATAGATTAGCCTTATTTTTAATCTTAACTAAAGGAAGTAGTCATGAGTATATTAACTGATGACATGAAACGTGTTGTACGGCAACAGCGTATGGGTTTTATCGCTACTGTATGTCCGGATGGCTCTCCTAATTTATCTCCGAAGGGGACAACTTCCGTATGGGATGATAATCATTTGGTATTTGCTGATCTTGGTTCCCCGACGACCATCTCCAATTTGTCAGTAAATCCTCGGTTTGAATTGAACGTATTAGATGCTTTCATTAGGAAAGGATATCGATTTAAGGGGACAGCCTCGCTAGTTACGTCCGGCACACTCTTTGAGGACATCAGAGCAGCTTATATGTCTGGAAGCAGGGGCGTTCATCAGTCTTTATTACCTACCTCTCGGTACGTGCTATTGGAGATTCATGAGGCGGTTCCTGTGATATCTCCTGCATATACTTCGGACAAGACCGAAGCAAATATGAGGGAACAGTGGATTCCTTATTGGGGTTCTATTCAGTCAGAGAATTCCTAACGTAACGATGGCGTTTTAATTGGTTAGTCGAATGTAACATCAATAGCATCGGAAAAAGCAGCCCCTTTAAAATACGAACCACATTTGACCCAGGCCATGTTCTCTTCGTGTTGATTATTGACTATAGATATCCGGAATATTACCTGGCCCTTACTACTTTTCAAGAGATATGGACCCTTACGAAAGAAGCGCCTTTCAACTGACGTTAGTTGGAAATCATTTTGGTTCAACCAGTTTTCTAAAGTTAGTTTGGCTCTTTGATTTTGTTTGATATATAACAGGATAATGATCAGAATAATGCCAAGAACAAGCCATATTGGAAGGAGCTTTGTTATGGTCTGACTTAATCCTGACATCGTTAATAGTTCTGGAGTTTTCCTTTGTTACGCTTGGCAGGGTATTCGATCAATATTTAGCCCATGCGGGTACCAGGTCTGTTGCTTTCTTGACTTGTTTGTTCAACGCTCTAGCTCCGGGGTATAGTTCTTCAAACAGTTTCCAGAAGTGTATGGAGTGGTTTAGTTGTTGGGTGTGGCACAACTCATGTATTACCACATATCGTACCAACTCGGGTGGGAGGAACATTAGATTACGATTTAAAGATATCGATCCTATTGAGGAACAGCTTCCCCAGCGAGTTTTGGCTCGCCGTATGGTAACTCTATGGAACGGCAAATGCTTATTGTTGCTTTCTTGATTTAATAATGCCGTTAAAGTAGATTTGGCGACTGAATGCAGCCATTTGTTTAGGATTGATACAATTTCCATAGGCTCGACATTAGGACCTCGTATCTTAAGAAGTGAGCCTTCTTCGATGAACGACTTTTTGCCTCCCTGATCTGGCAGGTACTTCACTGCCCAAGATTGGTTCAACGCGGCCAGATAGATTTCGTTGGGCATAAGAGATTGCCGCATCTCAGTGATCCACTTCATCTGTTTTTGAAGCCACGCCTGGTTTTTCTCAAGCACATCCGGTACACAACGAGTATCCATTAATTTGGGGACAACAACCTCTATCCCGTCCCGTATGGTTACATTAATTATTATTCGTTTGGCCCTCGAACTCTTCCTGATGGTGTGATCAAAATCTAGATTAAATTTATATTGCATAATTCTGTTAAAGGAAAATACAGGGTGATAATATATGAATATATCGTTATAGTTTTTCAAATTTATTTTACTACCTGGCGATGGCAAATCGAAGCAACAATTTTTGACGTAATTCTGTCTAAATGCTTGTGATTGGGCTAAGGAACAGTAACCATACAGCGGTTTTACGGTCGATTCTGTTGGAAATTGAGAAGGTTTAAAATGAATTTTAGCTACAAACCCTTGACAAAAGTGCTTTCTATATGTTGGTATAGTTGAAGCGTCTTCACAAAAGTGAAGGCGATTTTTTTGCCACTTTTAGT
>CAJXEF010000068.1 GCA_913052545.1 uncultured Chloroflexota bacterium | reverse complement strand
TACTTTTTCAGCTGTACTAGTCGTCGCAATACCCTTCGCACCTATAACCTGCTTCGCCACCTGTATCGCGGCGGTACCTACCCCAGCAGAAGCCGACAAGACCAAAACCGTTTCCCAAGGTTTTAACTGAGCTCGTCTTACCATCATGTTCCAGACAGGAAGAAAGGTAGTAGGCACCGCGGCTGCCTGATCATAGGTAACATCCGGTGAGATACGATGAACGTTAATGGAGGGAACTGTAACAAACTCCGCATAGCTACCATCGACCGCACTACCCATGAAAGTTGACCTGCTGCACAAGTCATCTCTCCCAGCCACACAAGTTGGACACATATTACAGCTCAGACGTGGATTTACCAGAACCCTGTCTCCCATAGATAGCTGATCAACCTTATCACCCACATCAACTACATCTCCAGAACAATCTCCGCCTAAGATCAAAGGGGGAGGGAAGTCTCTCTTGAGACCACGGCCTCCGGCACGGGTATAAAGATCCAATCGGTTTAATGAACTGGCTTTAACGCGAATTTTGACGTGATCAGGAGTCAACAGAGGTTCGGGACGATCCCCATATACTAAAACCTCTGGGCCTCCATGCTCTTCTATATAAACCGCTTTCATGAATTTATTCTCCAACATGTTTAATTTCAATTTGGTAAAAACCTAGAACACTCGTGGTTATCCTAACGACGATTTTATATAGGAATCTATAAAATTACGTTCATCCAATTCATCAATAATTCCCCCATCCAATTTGCGCTCTTTCAATAACCTTAATATATCTCCAATTAAAGGTCCTTCCGGTACTCCCATGGCGATCAACTCATCACCGTTAAGAATGGGAGACACGCCCATCAATGTAGTAGTAAATAACGATAATCTAGACTCAACTACTTGATTTACGGTTAAAATTTCACCCGTTTTGATAACTGTGTAGGCGATTGATTCCAACAAACTGTATATCTTGGAGAGCAAAATATTCTCTGAACCTAATTCAGGTTCAATAGATCTCAAGGTAGCTGTATCCCTCACTAAGTCGGACCAGGCTTTGGGCATATTAAGCCGATTTATGAGCAACTCACCTTCCGAATAATCTAAATCCCAGCAAATCGCGACCAAACCGCTCATTGGATCTTCATGAATTCTCGCTTTTAACTCCTCAAGTCCGTTAAAGGGAAAATCAGAGGTCATCCAAGATTCTTGTACCGCCCTCATCAATCCCAGATCTCGAGATCTAGAGATGATTTCCAACACCTTAGGTTCCAAAAATATGCGGTCGATTTCGCGACTAATTCGTTCCCCAGAGACCCGTGCCATAGCCCCATTATTCAAAGCCGCAAGCATAGTAGATAAACTATCTGATGTGATCCGAAATCCGAATCTAGATTCATATTTAACCGCCCTAAACATACGGGTCGGATCATCATTGAAACTATCATTGTGAAGAACTCTTATTATCCCGTCTTTTAAATCAATCAAACCATCCTGTGGGTCCAACAATTGTGGATGTTTTTGCCAGAGAGGAAAAGCCATGGCATTGATTGAAAAATCTCTTCGCGATAAGTCATCCGATATAGAACCAGGGACGACTTGGGGAAGCATACCATAGCTAGGATAGAATTCTTTTCTTGACCTGGCTATATCTATCCTGATATCTTCAGCAATCACAGAAGCAGTCATAAACTGTGGATGATTTATTACCTCTCCACCCAGTTCTAGAGCAATAAGGGTACTAAATAAAAAGGCATCTCCTTCGACACCAAAATCTAGGTCATTAATATCCTTACCAAGTAGCACATCTCTAACCGGCCCGCCTACTAGATAAACCCGCCAATCGTCTTCTAATGAAATACGTCGGATAATCTCAAATGCACGTAACCCTGCTGTGCCAAGGCTATCATCTATGGCAATTTGGATTGCTTCTATGTTTAGTTGGAACGGCGTATTGAGTCCTCCGGAAGCTAGTATAGCATGCTAAATATACGACTCTTATCATAACCAGAACATTCGGCTAACAGCTATCCTTGGCCGACTAAGGCGCCTATGCTACAATCTATTTATCCAACCAACAAACAAATTGGGAGGCCAAAGATGACACAATCAGCATTCACCACCTATTACGATTTTCGTTGACCTTTCGTGTACAACGCAGCCGTGTGGCTGTCGACAGTCAAGGAACAACTAGGCAAAGACATAGAAATAGACTGGCAACCGTTATCTCTGTCTCAAATTAACAGTAGCGAAGAAGACGGATACAAGTTCTGGGAACGACCCGAAGCTCTAGACGGCAGTGATAATACGCTGTTAGCTCACCGGGCAGGCCTAGCTGCTAAACGCCAAGGGAAAGAGGCCTTTGAATCGTTCTTCATGAGTCTCCTCAAAGCGCGACATGAAGAGAAGAAAGATCTAACAGATCCTTCGGTTATAGATGCAGCAGTCGCTGATTCAGGAATAGACAAAGGAAGATTTATCGAGGACCTAGCAGATCCTGACCTTTTGAGAGAGTTAGGCGAGAGCCACACCAAAGCAGTAGAAGAACACGGCGCATTTGGTGTTCCCACTTACGTCTTCCCGAACGGACATGCCGCCTTCATCAAGATGTTTGTACCACCAGCCGAGCAAGCTGTAGGCATGTATGACAACTTAATGCAAATGGTAAACGATTTTCAATACGTAGGAGAAGTTAAACGCCCACAACCACCATGGCCGCACGGTGTAATTTAGTTCAACAACTTTGGATACAACTCAATTACAAATAATCCTAGATGTGAAATTTTCGGAAGTAGAGTTGCTCCAGCAGGCGTTCACCCATCGTTCATTTATAAATGAACATGGAGGAACCCATCTAGATTCCTACGAACGAATGGAGTTCCTTGGAGACGCGATTATCCAACTAATAGTCTCCGAGGAACTTTACCAGCGGTTCCCAAATCTCCCAGAAGGTGAACTGACGAAAACGAGAGCGAGTCTCGTTTGCAGTGCAAGCCTCTCAACGTGTGCTCGATCGCTGTCGCTCGGATCTTATGTACTTCTGGGTAAGGGGGCAGAAAGTTCGGGTGGGCGCGACAGTGAATCCATATTGGCCGATGTCTATGAAGCGTTGATTGCTTCAATATTCTTAGACCAAGGTTATGAACGGGCTAGAAAATTAGTTCTTGTTAACCTAGCCCACCAACTCAATAAATTTGATCACATAATTTTGGCTCCCAACGACCCTAAATCACAACTCCAAGAATATCTTCAGTCACAAGGATCTACTTACCCTGTATACCGCACCGTGTCCTCACAAGGCCCTGATCATGACCCGACTTTTACCATCCTCGTTCTATCCGATAAAATAGTGTTAGGGACTGGTCAAGGTAAGAAAAAAGCCGATGCCGAGCGAGCCGCAGCACGGGACGCTCTAGAAAAAATCGGAATTTGATGCTTCAACTAGTACCATCCCCTGTATTCCAACCACTTTTGATCCATTTTAAATTAATTTGCACACCTATTATTTGGGTAAATAAGGACCGCCATGTTTGGATTTTTAAAAAACAATAACGACCAAAACAAACAATATACGGAAGCAGGCGTAAAGCGAAGTCGCGACAGATGGTTCGGACGAGTTTTAGATATATTACGTTCTTCTAAATTAGATGACACATTATGGGAACAGTTAGAAGAGATATTAATATCAGCTGACGTAGGAGTCGATGCGTCATTACGTATCATAGAAGAACTAAGAGCTATAGTGAAAAACGAAAACATCGACGACCCAGATTTGGCATTTGCTAAATTGAAAGCAACGCTCACAAAAGACTTGTCCGGAAACGAAAATCATGAGTTCTGGGCAGATTCAGATGATGTGCAAAAGCCATACGTTATTTTGATGGTAGGAGTTAACGGTGTTGGAAAGACAACTAGCATCGCTAAGTTAGCTCACCATCTTACCTCCGAAGGCAAAAAGGTAATATTAGGTGCGGCAGACACATTTAGGGCTGCTGCTGAAGAGCAACTGGAAATACTCGGAAATCGTGCAGGAGTAGATGTGATAAGCCACCAACCTGGAGCTGATCCTGGTGCCGTTGCTTTTGACGCTTACCAGGCAGCGAAAGCGCGCGATGCCGATGTACTAATCATTGATACTGCTGGCCGACTACATACGAGGCTAAACCTGATGGAAGAATTAAAGAAGGTCAATAGAGTGATTCAAAGGTTGGATTCCTCCGCTCCTCACCAAGTATTGCTCACACTGGACGCTACCACAGGACTAAATGGACTCACCCAGGCAAGTGCATTTAAAGAAGCAATCGGACTGACAGGAATATTTCTAGCCAAGTTAGATGGTACGGCACGGGGGGGGATAGCTTTAGCTATCAAACACGAATTAGATGTACCGATAGTATTTATAGGTACTGGCGAATCCCTGCAGGACATGGTGCCTTTTGACGCCAATGATTTCGTAGATGCACTACTGGAACCATCTTCGTAGAATCATGTGATGACGACAATGTTAACATGGGATTCATATCCTTTACATGTTAGACAATCAAAATCAATCGCCGGCTCAACCCAAGTACTGATTTGCCGTGATTAATCCTTTAATTTGGTTCCTCTCTTTAGAGATAATCGGAATATTGTTATTCCCTTTAGTATTCATAATATTTGTCAACTTGCCTGACCGTGGATATTCGATTTGTAAAATATTCTTCTTGCTCTTAACCGGTTATTTAGTCTGGATATCAGGTCTAACCCATATCATACCCAACTCTTTCTTAAGTATTTCAGCTTTAATTTTGTTGACAATCGGATCGTCTATTTTTATATTCCTACGCAAACGATGCCAGATCATCTCTTTCATCAGGTCAGAATGGCCCGTATTACTGGCCTTGGACTTCCTATTCCTAGTAGTTTTCATGATCTGGATAACGATAGCATCACAACATCCGGATATTAGTCATACTGAAAAACCAATGGACTTCGGCTTCTTAAATGCGATATTCTCTTCCAAATATTTTCCGCCAGAGGATCCTTGGTTTTCAGGATATCCAATAAGCTACTATTACTTTGGCCACCTGATCATGGCTACGTTTGCTAAAGTCACTCTCACTTCCCCTGCCATCGCATATAACCTATCAATATCTTTGATACCCGCATTACTAGCTATAGGTTCGTATGGATTACTTTACAACCTGATCAGACTTTCCAATGCTAGC
Source organism: uncultured Chloroflexota bacterium (assembly GCA_913052545.1). The sequence goes on along the minus strand of CAJXEF010000068.1, from coordinate 5,320 downwards.
AGGAAAATCAGCATAGCCTATAGCTTAATCGGACCTGCCTTACTGTTACTTATGAGTAACTTACAAGGGCCTTTAGAGTTAGCTCATGCTCAAGGATGGGGTAGTTCTGGATTCTGGGATTGGGCGCAGATAAAAGGGTTGGAGGGAATTCATGATTCGTTAACCAGCTTCTACCCGAATGACACATGGTGGTGGTGGAGATCAACTCGAGTAATTGACACACTGGTGGAGGGTGCCAGCATTGATTATACTATTACGGAATTTCCTCTATTTAGCTTTATATTAGGCGATTTACATCCTCATGTATTGTCATTACCTTTTTTAATACTGTTCCTCTCATTGATGGCTAATATGTTCTTCTCTTCGTATGAATCTAGGGGAAGATTGCTAACACAAAATCCGTTAGGGTTTGGGGTTACGGCATTAATTCTAGGAAGTATCTCGTTCATCAACTTTTGGGACGCCCCTACATATTTATTATTATTTGTCCTCTTTGCATTTGCCAAAGCATTAAGTGAAGTACCGAAAGAGCCATCAGAAATCCTACTTTTACCAAAAATTAATGCCATTCGTACTGCAATCAATAGCACTATTTCTCAATGCATTCCAATATTAATATTATCCGTATTATTATTTTTGCCATTTTATTTAGATTTGCACGGGCAAGTGGGTGGCATTTCACCATATTATGGTCCAGGCACCAGAGTTTTCCATTTTCTCATTGTCATGGGTGTCCCTGTTTTGCTCTCTAGTTCGTTTCTAATCCATAAATTGCCGATTAGGTCAATCTTCAGTTGGGAAAACCGCACAATCACGATATCCATAATTCTGGTCAGTATTGCACCACTCGTTCTGTGGTTGTTTTTGAAGATATTCCTATCCAACGAAAATGCGTTATTTGTGCAACCTCATACCAATTCAGTAAAACCCTTAATAATCGCTTTGCCATGCGTAGTGATTATGTTTTTAGCCATAACTAGTAGTCTTAAACTTTATAAAATGCCAAGTGATCAAGTGACATCTTACCTTTTGATAATATTAGGAGTCGGCTTTTTACTCCTGATGGGATCAGAACTATATTACTTATTGGATTCATTCGGCAACCGAATGAACACCGTTTTTAAAACATATTACCAAGCATGGATTTTGTTAATGTTAGTAGGGAGTTATGGGATATACTACCTGCAATCTAACAAACCCAAGAAATTAGTACCATTCTTAGCTAACAAATTGTGGATCAGCCTCATAATTCTAATCTTCGCTATCTCCCTATATTATCCGATCGGGGCTATATCAGAGCGGAAGATGGACGCGCATTCTCCTATGATCTCAGGACCACTCAACCTAGATGGATTGAGATTCATTGAGAATAGTGACCCCGGAGAGTATGAGGCGATTAACTGGCTTTTGGATCAACGTATTGAAGGCCCACTTCTAGAAGCCATCGGGGAAGACTATTCCGATTACGGAAGGATTTCCAGCAGTACCGGTATACCAACCGTTTTGGGTTGGAAGGGCCATGAATTGCAATGGAGAGGTTCTTCGGGAACGATCCTAGAGAGAGAGGCAGATGTAGCCGAGATATATCAAACCATAGATTCTCTAAGGTTCAAATACCTGTTGAATAAGTACGATATCAAGTATATTTACGTAGGGATAAGAGAAAAAAATAGATATCGGGAGATCAATCTGAAATATCAAGCTTATTTACAGGATGTATTTAACTCAAATAGTGTAACTATATATAAAGTCTTACCTAACAAAGATCTTCAACGTCAATATAATTGAACAAAATTTAACCATCATTCTTGGGACTTCACACGGAAAACTCGTCTTATACAGAACTCCATATGTCACACGATCATTACTTATATCGTAACTATTCCAGAAATAAACTAAGTGTCTTATTTATCTCTCTCGTGCTAATTGCGCTATGCATGCGTCTCTGGGAATTAGACGCCAGAGTAATGCATTATGACGAAGCGATTCATCTACACTATTCGTGGAAATTAGCCAATCTGGAAATCTTTAATCACTCACCCTGGATGCATGGACCTCTCCAAATCGAATTCGTAGCATTCGCAATAAGCTTGTTTGGAGACACTGATTTCGTCGCCAGGGTAATGTACGCCATCGTAGGATCTTTATTAGTCGGGCTGCCATATTTTTTGAGACATCAATTGGGTCGTTTTGGCGCAATATCCATTTCGGTAATGCTAGTACTTTCACCAAGTATGCTGTATTTTAGTCGCTTCGGTCGTAACGACATTTTAATGGCTTTCTGGAGCGTTTCTCTGTTCATTTTAATGATCCGCTATATTTGCGACGGTAAAAATTACTACCTATATCTCGCATCTGCAGTCTTAGCATTAATGTTCTGCACCAAGGAAACCTCGTATCTGGTAGTTTTCATTGTCGGATCAATCTGCTTCCTTATAGCATCACCAGACCTATTAACTTGCCTTTTCAGACGAACCAAGTTTACTCAGTTAAGCGGTCCAGCAGGTTTTTTCTTATTAATACTGCTCCTAACTCTACCTCAGTGGTCAGCACTATCAGGTTTTTTACAAGGATTATTTGGGTTAACACTAATCAATCCAAATGATGCTGGCATTGGAATAACAGGCATTCCCCACTGGGGGGAACCATTCATCAGATTCCCATTGCATGAAATTAAATGGCCATTCCACCTGGTTATGGTAATTGCCTTATTCACATTTTCAACATATAGAAATCGCATCCGCTCCCAACCTTACACAAACGGAATATTAGGTACTCTATTGGGTCTCAGCTTCGGTATAGCGATCCTTTTAGCGACTCTCCAACCATTAAGATACGGAATGGAAGGTTCAATTATTGCGGACTTCCGTATTTATATGATTGGGTTAGAGCTAATCATAATCATAGGGCTAGTTCTGATATGTAAATATCTCTTTAGTTACCATATATCTATCTGTCGAATAGTAGTAATTGCAACATTGTCCTTATTGTACGGAGTCCTGTTTACAGATCTAACAGACACCTACGAATTAATGACCAGCATTGTACCTGACGATATCCATATAGACATATCTCCTGGTTTGATCTCACTCAATTACCTGATATCTTTCGTGGTTGTCGCCACGACAGTTTGGTTATCTTTTTATTTGGGATTTAAATGGAAACAGGGTGTTTGGATCCGTTGTGCTGCTATTTTTTATTTTATTTGGGTTACCCTTTATACCACTGTATACACTAACTGGGCCGGTATCTTTACTGGCGGATGGCAGGGTCTAGGGTACTGGATAGCACAACAAGACGTCGCTCGAGGAAATCAACCCTGGTATTACTACGTGGTAGGTTTATCAGTGTATGAACTATTACCATTTATATTCGGAATTATAGCCTCCATATATTATATTAAAAAAGCTGACACCTTCGGATTAAGTTTAGTCCTATGGTCCATATTGACCTTTTTAGCGTTCACTTTGGCAAGCGAAAAAATGCCCTGGCTTTTAGTCGGAGTGGTTTTGCCACTTATCGTTCTCACTGGAAAATATCTGGATGATTTATATTGCCAGGTAAATTGGTCTATAGCTCTTAAAGGGTGGACATGGTTGTTATTTGGCCTAATACCGACACAGGTAATCGCTTGTGTTTATATCTTTCATATTTGGTTAAGTTCAGAATTAAACTTTGACATAGCTAAAGTGATTCTGATTTCTTTGTTGATAATTTCTTTCCCCGTATCTGCATGGTTGATAAGAAAGTCAAACCCAAAAAATGGATGTAGGATCGTGACATTGGTATTCGCGATGATCTTGTTCAGTGTAAGCATATGGGGTTCATTTAGAGCTTCGTATACCTATGATGATTCTACAATAGAGTTTTTAGCCTACGCACAAGGCAGTAATGATATCAAGAAGGTTTATCAGGAATTGGAACAACAAGTTTTCAAGAATGATTTGGTTCCCAATAATGTTAAGGTGGATTACGAGTTATGGTACCCTATGCAGTGGTACGGCCGTAACCATGAGCAAGCAAATCAGCTGGACTTCGCTTGCTTCAAAACAGAAGGTGACACAGGATGGAATTCCAGTTGCAACCGACTTACTGCTATGCCAGATGACGGAGCTTTATTATTGTTATCGACTCACGGGTACCGTGATGCTAACCTGCTATCTAACTATCACCGATCTAAACCATTAAACAATTTGCTGTGGTTTCCTGAGAGTTACAGGCGCCCCTATGAGGATCGCCAAAATGAAAGCATGTTTCAAGAACTGGCACTAGATTTGAAATTCTTTAAAACCTCTTTCTCCCAGCGAAGCACTTGGAAGCAAGCCTTGGATTACATTATATTTAGGGATATCAAATCCAGTTGGTATAGCTCACAATTTTTTAGCTATCTCCCCAAAACCTAGATAACTATATGAATCTTATAAAAAAAGGAAACTGGCGATTTTGGTTAGGCATAGTCATCAGTGTGACCTTTATAACTCTTTTGTTGTATAAGGTGCAATTACAAGAAGTGCTTTCGACAATGCGTCAAGCCAACTATTTACTCGTAATCCCGGCAATATGTGTTTACTTCGTAGCTACATATTTCAGGGCTTTACGTTGGCGTTACATTATCCGGCCCATAGAGCAAGTCGCGGTTTCAAAGTTGTTCATCGTAGTAGTTATAGGTTACACAGCTAACAATCTGTTACCAGCCCGTTTGGGCGAGATAATAAGGGCTTATTATTTAGCTAGAAAATCTACAGTGCGAGACAGTACAGCTCTGGCCACCATAGCGGTGGAGAGAGTATATGATGGAATTACTCTCATAGCATTTGGGGCCCTCGCTATCACTATATTAGCTTTGGGTGGAATGTTTAGAGAAGTAAATGATTTTTACCAAAGCAAAATATTGTTCTTGGGAATCGGAGGCGCCATCATCTTTGGGCTGGCCTTAACATTTGTCATCTTTTCAGGATCTACAAGCACTCGCAGATTACTAATGATAATTCTAAAATTATCCCCAACTAAAATTCGCCCAACGCTAGAACGCAATTTGCAGTGGTTTATAGATGGACTGAACGTAGTTGATTCTCCTAGTAGGCATCTTGGACTTTTCCTGTGCTCCTGTCCAATCTGGATCCTAGAAAGCAGTGTATATCTGTTAATTGCTTATTCATTTCATATTAATCAAGGATTTGAATCGTTAAATACCTTGATCTGGGTTATGGTCCTACTGACCACCACATCCAACCTAGCGACTGCCATACCGTCCAGTATAGGAGGAATTGGACCATTCGAAATCGTAGCGCAACAAACGCTAATTGTGTTTGGTGTGGGT
>CAJXEF010000067.1 GCA_913052545.1 uncultured Chloroflexota bacterium | reverse complement strand
GTTACCAGGATCGATATAAGATCCCGAGTACCTTTTGCGGGAGGTCAACCATTTGGTGACGTCGGTTCTTATGAGCAAATTGATGGAATAGTACATTACGATGTGGATCCGAACCATGTAGCAAATGAAGCCATAACAGATATAAAATTAGCTCCAACGAATTCTCTGGGGAAAGTTGAATTCTCTTCAGATTTTCGTTTAGCGATTCCCCTCGACTTGGCAAAATCAAACAGACGACTATTCCTAGATATATTAAATCGAGGGAAGAACTCTGCTTATAGAAATTTGAACAGCGCACCTGATGTAGCACCTGATGCTCCAGTTGAAGCTGGAAACGGATTCTTGATGGATGAAGGATATTCAATAGCTTGGTGTGGATGGCAACACGATGTTCCTGAAACACCCGGCGTGATGGGTATTAGAGTGCCTGAGGCCCTTAATGCCAACGGTGCCATCTCAGGAAAGATAGTGGTGACATTCCAACCCAATTTGGCTTCTAATTTTCAGCTATTATCCGACAGGAACCACCGGTCATATCCAGCCAATGATATATACGATGATGAAGCGGTTATGACTGTTCAAACCCATGAAGATGCACCGGAAGAGATCATTCCAAGAGAACAATGGGCTTTCGCGAGAGTGGAAGAAGAAACCGTGGTACCCGACTCCCAGCATGCCTATCTAGAATCCGGTTTTGAACCCGGGAAAGTATACCAAGTTATATACACAACAGTTGGGGCACCTGTGGCGGGACTTGGGCTGCTGGCAACTCGGGATTTAATTTCCTTTTTCAGGTACGGGTTAGAGTCAGATCATAACCCATTGGCTAGCTCAATTGATCATGCTTACACGCTAGGTGTATCTCAAAGCGGCAGATTTTTACGACTATTCCTATACTTAGGCGTAAACTATGATGAGAATGGGCGGATTGCTTTTGATGGTTTAATCCCCCACGTAGCGGGCGGAAAAAGGGGAGAGTTCAATCAACGTTTTGCTCAGCCTTCAAGCCAGGCCTCGAGAAGTACAAACAGCTTATTCCCATTTAGTGACGTCGAACAAACCGATCCAAAGACGAACATTACAGACGGGCTGTTGTCTAGGCTTTCCGCTAAAGGTGAACTACCTAAGATTATGTACACATATACCCCTTCTGAATACTGGGGAGGGCACGGTTCACTAGTTCATACTAATTTATCCGCCACAAAAGACCTAGATCTTCATGAGAATGTGAAGATATATGTTTACGCAGGATCTCAACATGCTCTGGGATCGTTCCCATTAACCGATTCAGATCCCTCAGACAACGTTAGGGCCAATAACCCTATCAACTGCCTCGATCACAGACCTTTCTTGAGGGCTGCCCTCCTAAATTTAGATCGTTGGGTGACAGACGGTGTGGAGCCACCTCCTAGTGTCTACCCTCTAATCAGTGATGGCACTGCGGTTATTCCTGAAAAAATCACCGAAATGATCAAGGAAATACCTGGTGTAGTATTGCCTCAACCACTTAGGCATTTCACTAGGCTAGACTTTGGGGCAAATCCAGGTATCCCTTCTCAAATACCAGCAGGGAAAGGAGATGAATACCCTCATTTAGTATCCGCTATTGATAACGATGGCAATGAAGTTGGAGGGTTAGCACTGCCTTTTGTTTCCGTTCCTCTAGCCACGCACACTGGCTGGAACACACGACATAGCGACATGGGAGGCCAAGGGCAAACATTATCAACCGGAGGGGCTTCAGGTGGGACTCTCAAAGGCTCTACGATACCCTTTCCATCAACTAAAGCCATCCGAGAATCGACAGGTGATCCGAGATTATCTATAGAGGAAAGATATGGTTCAAAAACACAATATCTGAGCCTAGTTAAGGAAGCCTGCGTAAATCTAGTGACTAATAGGTACCTATTAGAACGCGATCTGGAATCCTTAATAAAATTAGGAGGAAGCCATTACGATCTTTTTTCGAATACCGGGTAAATACCATATCAATGTATCGGAAATTAATACCGTAAACTTGGAATAACCCGACGGACCTAATATTGGTAGAAATATTTAAAGGAAGCTAACCACATATATGGCTATACAAAATTGGGATGTTAAACCAGGAGGAATACTTTACAGGCGCTTCCAGGCAGGTGAGTCCCTGATCGCAGATCTTGAATCCTTAGCAAAAAATACAGGTTTAAAAGAAGCTATTGTAACTTCCTGTATTGGCAGCTTAAGTCAACTGAAACTTCGAAACTTGTGTTCATACGATGAGGGCACGCCGGGATTTGAACGTCAGGTTCTTGACGGTGCCCTAGAACTAGTGAGCGCTGAGGGATATATCCAACCGCTCCCAGATGGCGAATTACGAGTACATATCCACGTGGCCGCAGCCCTCCCTTCGGGACAAATGATCGGAGGTCATTGTGAAGATGCAACATTCCTAACCGGAGCTTTCATGTATCTTCATGTTATAGAAGAAAGCTAAAGGTTCCAAATAACTACCTCCTTTCAGCTTATAAAAGGATGCTATTTGCAAACGTTTTCCTTTGATCAGAAACAAAATATTCCCTATCGGATCGTGGCAGCACCTCAGATGAAATCAACTCTCTGGCCAATAAGCCATGTATTTAAGATCTTATTATGTGAGATAAACCGAGAGCGATTTGATTTGTATTTACAATCCCTGTATTTGAAAGGGGTTCCAGCTAATTTGACCACGCCGGAAAGTAATCTGTGAAATCCCAAAGTTCCGAGAGGCGTAATTGGTTTCAGAGCTTTAATGCCCTAAGATACAGTAATTATCGCTGGTTCTGGTTAAACGGCGCTGCCCAAGCAATGGGCCAGGGCATGCAGTTTCTCATTTTAGGCTGGCTAGTGTTGGAAATAACCAAATCAGCCTATCAGATGGGCTTAATTATCTTCGCCTTTGGGCTACCAAATTTACTATTCGCTCTTGTTGGTGGAATTATTGCGGACCGAGCTAGCCGTTTAAAGCTCCTCATAAATACTAGGTTTTTCGTTTCCGCTCTCATATTCGCCCTCGCCATTCTTGAGATAACAGGGTTCTTAGAACTATGGCACGTTTACGGGGTGGTACTCCTCTTAGGAACTATTCAAGCATTGAACGGATCTGCTCGTATGGCAATAGTAGGCGATCTCGTAGACCGCGATGACATCATGAATGCAGTTACTTTGCACCAGATGGTCAATCAGACCGGTCAAATTCTGGGACCAGCAGTAGCTGGCGGAATTATAGAATTAATAGGGATTGGCTCGGCGTTAACAATTAATGCAGGATTGTACTTGGCGAGTGTTCTATTCTTATTGTTAATCAAAGGACTTCCACCCAATTCTAGTCAGGGAGATACCTCAATTCTTCAAGATCTCCGCGAAGGGTTCAGTTGCATACGGGCCACTCCCATCGTATATACGGTCATAGCTATGACAATAGTATTCGCATTTTTCACCGTATCATACCGAAACATCATGCCTGCTTTTGCTCAAGAAGTTCTGAATACAGGAGCTGGAGGATCCGGATTGTTGTTACTAGCTGCAGGCCTAGGTTCATTGGCTGGGAGTTTGATATTGGCCTCTATGGGAAACTTCCGGCATAAGTCCAGGTTGCTTGTTACATCCGTATTGCTTTTGTCCGTGTTCTTAACCGCTTTCGCCTGGTCAACCTGGTTCTGGGTGTCGTGGATCCTCTTAGTTTTCGTGGGAACTATGAGTTTCGGCTTTTTTACTCCATTAGCCAACACTTTAATCCAGCTCAATGTGCCAGCAAAACTACGAGGTAGAGTTCTCAGCGTATTTCAACTTGCGCCTGCAGTTCATTATTTAGGAGCACTACCTCTCGCCGCCACCGCTGGCATTATATCTTGGCCAGTAGCCATAACCGGTGGTGCATCGATAAGTTTTATTGTATGCCTATGGCTTGGAATTTGGCGTTCTGTGTTACGAAAATCAGACTACTAATGAATAGTACCCATGGCAATATCGAATTAGCCACACGAAATAATGACTTGAGGGGATCCTCAAATGAACCGAATATCTTTTAAGCATCCAATTCTAGTTGGTTTATCAATTGTTCCGCCCATATACGTAGATAATCCTCGAGATCTGTCCCACAATGCGGGCATTCCCAGTCACCAAACCGTAATCTTGTCCCACACTCCTCACACGGCCGTACATCGGCCAGATTCATTAATATTTTTTGGACCTGTTTCTCACTAGCCATACTTCATCCCCATGATCAATATCTCCCCGCAAACTATCATTCCCTAATCAGGCCCCTATATTGGCCGACATTATCTGTTTCCACAATAACAAGATGAGTGATGTAAAGACAGATTATTCACTATTGCATGACTCTCCGGAAAAACGCGAGGGCATTGCCACCAGTGATCTTAATAATGTCAGCATCGGAATAACCACGTGTTATCAGGCCGCGGATAATATTCTTACCTTCGGCAGGAGATTCGAGACCACTAATCGTTCCGGAACCTCTCGGCCCTATACTCGAATCTGTCCCTATCGCTACATGATCGATCCCTAACAATTTCACCATGTAATCATAGTGATCCAACAAGCGATCGATGCTGAGCTCAGAGCCCCAACTACGTACTACTGATGGCTGTACCGTAACCCCAACAATACCTCCTTGACGCGCACAGGCTACTAACTCCTCGTCCCTGCGTAGTCTCCCTTTAGCGTACTCACCACCACCTTGTTGTAGCCCTAAAGTGTATGACCCGTCATGGCTGAAGGCTACAGGGGCCTGTGAAAAATCTATGGCATCCATTGCTGTGCGATATGAGGCGTGGGATAGATCAACAACCATACCTAGTTTGTTCATCCTCTTGACTACCTCTATCCCAAACACACTCAATCCCCCGTCATTTCGCTCTTGTTGTCCCTCTCCTATATAATTCTTACGTCGGTACGTAAGCCCAGCTAGCCTAATGCCGTGGTTATATAACAAGTCTACGCGCTGCAATTCATTACCGATGGCCAAATGTTCCACTGTAGGTAACAAACCTACCTGATTATGCTGTTTGGCCGCTTCAATTTCTTCCGCATCGCTGACCTTAACAACCCCGTCTTGAAAATTGATATCCGACAACATCATATCAATCTCGTCTACAAGATCTTCAAACCGAATGAAAGAGGTCTCCTCGGTGTGCAACAGACCTCTATAGAAATTGGCTGTCCCGACAGCCGTAAACCCACCGTGTCGTATAGCTTCATAACCCCACACATAGTTATCACCACCGAGATAATCCAGGAATTTATCTGGGTCTTCTGGCTTGACCATAGGATGTTCATGCAGATCTATCATTATTGTCTTTTCCACCAGATGCTGAAATCTGCTTTCCTGATCTTTATCTAAAGTGATAGCAGTCAATTTGTCCTGAATGATCTGCCTCGTCATCGGGATAGATAAGTCCCCCATATTGGTTACTCCTTTCATCGGGTAGGCTTGATTTAGAATCTTCATAATGCCATATGAGTTAATCCATAAATGTTCCTTGAGATTTCTATAAGCTACCAATAACCTCTTGTCAACCATTTTACAGCCCAAAACGGTACATAGTCCTTCATAACTACCAACAGATCATCCTCTACAAAATTACCATAGATCAGATATAGTGAAATCAGGGAAACGGAGCGATTGGACTGGGCTTTGTACACGATTCACAGGTGATGGTATGATGCCGATACATAATATTATTACGGAGGGCCAATATGGCCGACCTAACACTAGCGTATAAAACCCGATGTTATAGTACAGGAATTCTTGGCAGGGCTATCTGCAACGCTCGCACACACCATTTTGTATCGGACGACGGAGGCGGCGACTCAGTATACTCAGGAGAACTGTTTCTTTCTGGGATAGCCGCCTGTGCAGTAAACATGGTGCAACGGATAGCTAACAGTGAGGAGATCAGTCTAGAGTGGATGGATGTAGGTGTAGAATCTTGGAGAGATCCTGATAAAGAACAAGGTACTCTAACAGTCTATGATGCCATCCGAGTCAACTTCGAGATGTGGGGTGTAGCAGAAGACCAGGCTCAGGAGTTGGTGGAAATATGGAAACAACGTTGACCTCTTTACGGATCGGTCGCCGTGGCGACCGCTGATACCACCGTCGAATTAGTGTCTCATATTGAGGCACACATTTAATTACGATCCTGGTATATGAATTCACCCTAGCACAACGTAAACAGGCCTCAAGAAAGGAATCATATAGATGGACCTGAGGCCTCTCTTACTATTAATTTCGTTACTGGAACTACGAGTTTGTCTTGCCACAGTTTATATTTTGATACATGATGAACTTTAGCTTATTATCCGCCATTCCTAAATGATGCACGGGGTTATAATGCTCTATTTAGTAATTAGCACAGCTCTCCCCTGCAAACCTTCTGAGGTCCGGTCTAATCTGCAGAAACTTTGGGAATAGGCGGATCCACTGATGGACAATGGCGTAATTAAAGACCGCTGTATGTATGCAAAAGTAGGTCGAAGAGCCACGTCCCTATTCGATGTCAGTTCACATGACGAGTTACAAAGATATTTGAGCCAGTGGCTATAATTAGTACCCGCTGAAATGCAAATCATACCTCTCATGAATCGCAAGGATACGGCAGATTTTCTATCTTCGGCCTTCTCCCGAAATAGCCAAAGCAATAGATGATCTGAGCAGCATAAAATGCAGCTGACCCAGGAACAGCATATGTCCACATTCTAATCAGAGCTAGGATTATTTAGTTATTCTAGTGTAACATCTCCATTGAGATTCGCCCTATGGAGCTTGAACTACTCCTACGCTTGAAGTTTTGTACGCTTCTGGTTAGGTGTGACTCTCAGGCCCGTTCTTCGCCAAAAAGGACGGGCCACTTTTCGAGAAGATTTCTTTCATTGCAGCTCCTTTTAAGCCACATCACTAAAGAGTAATAATATTACCGAATTCATTCTTCGGCATGACCTCCCTGATTCCCCCTGGTCTGGAGGTAGGCAATCGGATTGACCAACGCCACACTCACCCCTATGATTCGCTCACAATCCCATCGAGGATGAAAATCCATGACCAGCTCAAGTGAATCCGATGTTCTGGTAATCGGCGGTGGCATCTGTGGTACCGCGACCGCGTTTCACCTCGCGCTACAGGGTGATCGGGTAATTCTATTGGAAAGAGGAGATATAGCATCTGAAGCCTCCGGTATCAATGCGGGCGGACTCGGCGGGTTCGGTTGGGGATACAATCCGAACCTACAATCCTATTTAACAGCAGGCGGATTCGAGATATTCAAGTCTCTTCAACTGGACATGGGCTATGACATAGAGTTCCACGCACCGGGTGGTTTGCAAGCCATCCATACGGCAGAACAGTGGGATTATGCAAGGGACCGTGTATTCCTCGCACAGACAAATGGCTATCACGCCGAGTTGGTTACGACTAGGGAAGCACGTTCTATAGAACCTGAAGCCTCAGATGCATTAGCCGGGTTTATGTTCCTCCCGAAACGCGCCCGCGCCAATCCCATCAAGGCCACTGTTGCCTTCGGGCAGGCTGCCGTCTCCTTTGGCGCGATAATAAAGACGGGCCATACGGTCCAAGCGATCAGTCAACGAAGAGACGATTCATGGATGGTGCAGACCAATCAAGGAGATTTCAGATCAAAGACTTTAGCATTAGCCGTAGGGGCTTGGTCTGGGCCGGTAGGAGACATGCTTGGCCTTGAAATTCCCGTTGTACCGATCAGGGGCCAGATGTGGGCAACTAAACCGGTACCACCCCGTATATTCCACCTAAGTGGATCTATGGAATCACCATTTGATTGGAGCCGTCAAGAACCTAATGGGATTTATCCACCGGAGCTCACTCATATAGGCCATACACGGATAACGCGCCACTTGTATGGGGGACAGACTAGGAACGGAGAAATAATATTCGGTGGCGATCGCCAAATTATGGCCTATGAATACACACCAGAACCGACTGGGATCGAGGTTAATTGGACCCAAGCATCCGAAGGGTTTCCATTCGTGAGTAAATTATCCATCAGCCGCAGATGGGCCGGAATTATACCATTCTCCTTGGATGGCAAACCAATCATTGGTAAAATACCTCAATTCGAGAATTTGTTTATAGTGACGGGCCTAGCCTCCTCAGGATTCGGACGAGGACCGATGTCCGGCAAGCTGTTAGCGGATTTCATTCACACTGGTCATCCAAACCTTGTCTTGGCCGAAGCTGACCCCACCCGCTGTGTCGGATTCAAGTAGGAGTAGCAATTTGAGAATCATCCTGACTAACTGCAACGTGATAGACTGCATTAACCCCGACCCCAAACCCCAAGCAACAGTTATCATTGAAGATGGACTAATCCTAGATATTCAAGACGGTGGGCCCCCACGTCATACCTCCAAGGACAGGGTCTTGGATCTGGAAGGATCATACCTATTGCCAGGATTGTGGGACGTACATATTCATCCAGAGCACCCCAATCCGGCTGGCACCACCGTTGCCCAATTGACCGCGGCCTTTGGTCAGAACCTACAAAGAGGCATGATCGAAGCTGGAATAACTGCTGTCAGGAGCGGAGGAGCTGGCCATTTCATGGACGTTGCCTGGAGAAAGGCTTTTGCTGGACCAGGGCCCGCTGGACCGAGAGTTTTCGCCTGCGGTAATTTTTTGACCACTACTGGCGGCCATTTCCTGGCATCGGGACACGCCAGAGAATGCGACGGCCCCTACGGGTACGCAGAAGCCATTCGAGACCAAATTAAGCACGATGTAGACCATATCAAACTGAACCTCTCGGGTGGCATCATGGGTCCCCGCTGGGACCGGCACACGGAATCGTTCTTACTACCTGAGGAGATCGAAACCGCCTTTGCCCTGTGTAGCCAACGCAACTTCCCTGTCATGGCCCACGCCACTAACCCGGAAGCAGTCAAGATGGCCGTTAAATTAGGCGCACGCAGCGTCGAACACGCCTACGTCACAGACGAAGAATGCATCACAAGCTTAGTCAACAATGAAACGTGGTACGTGCCTACCCTCAGCATCAGCCAATTGTCTCCAAATCTAGCGACCACAGAACATGAGAAAGCCTACGCTATTAATAAACAACTTGCACCCGATTTGATACGGCGAGCGGATGCGGCAGCAGCGGAACATCGTAATTCATTCCAAAAAGCGTTGTCTGCCGGAGTCAAGATGGCCTTAGGATCGGACATCTCTCCCCTGCGGGAATCAGCGCTGCTCGAACTCGGCCTGTGGGTCAAGTGTGGGGCAACTCCATGGGAAGCGCTTCAAGCAGCCACCAAGAACGCGGCGGAATTGTGCGGCGTCGGGACAGAACTAGGTACCGTGGAAACCGGCAAATTAGCCGACCTGATCGTCGTATCCGAAAACCCTTTATTGGACATAGAGAACCTCAGGAAACTGCAGCTCGTCCTAAAAGAGGGCCAACTAGTGGCAGACCACCGAGTGTAGCCACCGAACCTCTGAACATCCAAGATCTCCCTTAGAGCCCATCGCATAAAAAGGCAGACCTTGTGGAAAACTCTCTGAGAAGATATTTAAGGTTTATAGGCTATCACTTTATATCCAGCAGTATTAGTAGCGGGCCGCCCCTCACGATCCTTCAGGTAGTCAGACTGCTCCCTAGTGAACTCGATATTTGCGAAACCAGCCCTGACCAACCGGTTGCGGTACACATCTACGGGCTCCGCACCGGCGGTGCATGATACCCAATCTTCCTTTGACGATACGCTGGGTCCATCATCGGTGAGAGCCATCACATCGGAAAGATGGATGCGGCCACCGGACACCAACACACGGAAACTCTCGGTGAATACCGAGTCTTTATCAGGTGAAAGGCACACTACGCAGTTGGAGATAATGACGTCGACGCTATTAGCAGGCACGGGTATCTTCTCCATCTCACCATAAATAAATTCAACGTTCTCAATCCCCAACTTGGCCTTGTTGGAGCGGGCTAGTTCCAGCATTGCCTGAGTCATGTCCAGGCCCATAACAGTGCCGGTAGGACCAACCTGTTGAGAAGCTAGAAAACAGTCGATACCACCACCTGATCCTAGATCGAGGACCCGTTCACCTGCCTGAAGACCAGCCAAGGCAGTGGGGTTTCCACAACCAGCAGAGGCGGCAATAGCTTCGGCAGGCAGGCAAGCCAATTGTCCTTCGTTGTAGAGCAGCATGGCATGATCCAGGTCTTCTACGCCGCAACAAGCGCTTTCAGTGGATTCATCGCAAGCGCAGGACTCGTCATGCTCCGGTTCAGTTGCGGTTAAGTTAATCACCCGCTTAGCCCTTGCACCGTAACGTTCTTTAACTAGGTCTTTTATATTCTCTTGATCACTAGCCATCTTTATGACCTCCCTGATTTGTTCTTGCGGCTTTTTGATGTTCGCCTCCAATACCGGCCTAACAAGAAACCCCCTAAAATGCAGGATTTTTGATTTTGGCCCACAAATGGCCCGCGAACAACTTATAGAAAAAGCCCCTGAAAGGACATCAGGGGCTTTTTCGTATCTAATTTTCTGGTGCCGAAGACAAGACTCGAACTTGTACGGGATTGCTCCCACTGGTTTTTGAGACCAGCGCGTCTACCATTCCGCCACTTCGGCACTTA
>CAJXEF010000066.1 GCA_913052545.1 uncultured Chloroflexota bacterium | reverse complement strand
TTCCCAATATGGCTTGTTCGATAAAGCTATGGATTGCTTTAATAGAGCGATCCTGGAGAACGATAATTTTGCCCCAGCTTATTATTACCGCGGTATGACGTACAGGAATCTCGGAGACTTAACACAGGCTATTGATGATTACAGCACAGCTATAACAGTAGAGCCTGACTACCCCGTAGCATTCTACGCTCGAGGGGTAATTTACAGGTATCAAGAGAAATTTGATAAGG
Source organism: uncultured Chloroflexota bacterium (assembly GCA_913052545.1). The sequence continues at coordinate 10,544 of CAJXEF010000066.1, read as the reverse complement.
CTATCAGAGACTACGATCAGGCTATAGCATTAGAACCGGATGATGGTGATTTTTTTTACGCCAGAGGCGTTGCCCATGCATCACTTAAAAACTACGAGTTAGCAATAAAGGATTTCCTAGAATCCATCCGATTAAATCCCCTCCTATCAAATTCCTTTTACAATTTAGGGATCGCTAACAGAGATTTAGGCCGAATCATAGAGGCGACGGAATATTACTCACGCGCGATTGACTTAAGGCCTGATGACGCGGATTACAGATACGCTAGAGGAAATGCTCTGAGTGATCAGGGAGAGTATCAAGCCGCCTTAGAAGACTATAATGAAGCAATTCTACTTGTTCCAACCTTCGCAAACGCATATTACAACCGAGGTATCGCATTACGTAACTTGGCATTACCCGAACACGCAATTAAAGATTTTGACCAGGCACTGAAACTAGCTCCTGCTTTCGCCAATTTGTATAGAAATCGAGGAAGTGCATCATTTGATTTAGGGGATACTAAGGGAGCTATCCAGGATTTTAGCAAAGCATTAACCCTGGATTCTTCGATGCCAGAACTGTACATAGAGAGAGGCAGGGCTTATGCCAAAATTAGAGATCCTAACCAGGCAACAGAAGACTGCAACAAAGCTATATCCCTAAACCCAAACTATAGCCAGGCCTACCGATTACGCGGAGAAACATATCTTACAATGGGCTGCATTTCTCTAGGCGAAGCAGACATCGGAAAAGCTGATTGGTTGGACAGTCAACAGGAAGGGACGAGTTGACCAATATACCTGACCCACCCGATTTGACCTCAAATAAATCAAATGACCTATTTTATGAAACCATAAATATTGGAGAACAATTAGGCCATCTAGAATATCGCGTCACCGAGAAAATGCTCAACGAATATTGCTCAACTGTTGAATACTGGCGGTCCGGTTATGTCAATTTAGCAATTGGCGAGTTTTATCAAGTATTAAGCAATAAATATGGCCCGATTACTTTAAGCAGCTGCGGTAGAATTGATTATTACTACCGCCCTCCAATAATCGATCGAAGAATCCAGGTAAGTGGATGGATCAGGGACAAATACATATCTGAAGGGATTGAGTATTTAGTAGTAGGAACATTGGCCATTGATGACATTGGCACGGAAATATTAAAAACCCAGCAAACGTTCAGTATAGGTATAAATCAACTTCCTTCTATATCTATTGCTAACGTGGAACCCCAAGCTCTACAACGGTTACCCATTTTAGAAAAGAGAATCGACAAACGGGCGTGGGACCGCATTAAAAATTTCAACAGGGTATTTGAAATAGGAGATTCAGCGTCGATGTCCAAACAGGAAACAGGAAATTTGTTATCGTTTGCATATGCCCACGAGCTTCTGGCCGAGACGTACGGAATGGATTTCCTGAAAGGAGGTTTTTTAAATATCAATTTCTGTAATTCATTATTACCAGATCAGATTTGTACCATTAGCGCTAATGTATACGAAACATCAGAAGTTTCAGAACGAACTAAAACGGATTTAAACGTATTGGTAACAAGACAAGACGGTGTACCAGTAGCCTCAGGCAAAGCAATTATTTTAATACCTAGCCCAATTACATAAGGATTGATATTTTGGAAAATTTCAGTGACGAACTCAGAATCGCCGCAGCACCAATATGGGACAAGATTTTTGAACACCCATTTCTTATGGCGATTAAAGACGGTAGTTTGCCTCTAGAAACTTTTAGATATTATTTAACCCAGGATTACCTTTACTTAGAGGGATTTGCTCGTACCGTCGCCATGGCGTTGGCGAAAGCGCCTGATTCTGAAACTCTAGAAGAACTGTCTCACAGGGTCTTAACTCCAGTTGAAAGACCATTGCACCACAAATTACTAGCTGAGTCTGAAGTTACGTTAGCCAGCATATACGAATCCGGTCCTTCTCCCACAAATACATCTTATGTTAACCATATGATTAAAACAGCTTCACTATACGGCCTAGGCCCAACTGCAGCAGCTTTGCTACCATGTCCATGGACATACCATCTTTTAAAAGATGAGGTTGGGGCTTCTGACCACCCTCTGTACAGCCAATGGACCGAATTTTATGTAGCCGGATTTTTAGAAAATTCGGTCGCTGCCTGGAGAAAATTCGTAGACCAGGCGGCCTTAACCGCGGGCCCCGCCGAATTAAATGATATGAGACAGGCTTTCATAACTAGTAGCCAATATGAATACATGTTCTGGGATGCTGCATTGTCTAAAGAATCATGGCCTATTAATGTTAGATAAAAATACAGAAGGATTCCTATCTTTTCCTTGTTATAACCATCTTTAGTTGCCCAGAGGAGAATATGCCGACAATACACCTAAATGACACAGAGATCTATTACGAATCTCATGGATCTGAAACCAACCCATCTATAGTTTTCGCTCACGGTCGCGGTGGGAATACCCTCAGTTGGTGGCAACAAGTAAGTTTTTTCTCAGCCAAATATCGTTGCATTACATTCGACCACCGAGGCTGGGGAAGATCCGGCAACCCTGATATATCTAGATATAGAGAGCACTTCGTAGATGATCTAACATCATTACTAGATCATTTAGGGATAGACAAAACTTTTCTCATATCTCAATCAATGGGTGGCTTCAGTTGTCTAGGATTCGCTCTAAAACACCCAAATCGCACGTCGGGTTTAGTGTTAGCAGATACGACTGGTGGCATAGCTACTCCAGGGACACTCTCCGAGCTACTAAAAACAAATCCGCCTCCTGATGGCCCTGCAAGATCTCTATCACAAAGCTTCATTAAAGAAGATCCAGGTAAAGCCTTCCTTTACCAACAAATTAATGACTTAAATACACCTCGCGGAGATGATGGGATCGTATCCGGATTCAGACAACATGATGGTCCAAGTTTTGAATCGTTTTCTAGTTGGGATATACCTACTTTGCTAATCGTTGGCGAAGAAGATGTGATCTTCCCTCCAGCGGTTATATCAGAAGTTCAAAAAGCAATATCTGGATCACGTATGGAGATTGTAAAAGGGGCTGCCCACTCGGCCCACTTCGAACAGCCATTGATCTTTAACAGACTGGTTGAGGAAATGTTCTCCGCCATAATTAATAAACGGATCCTAAGTAGTTCAATCTCATAAAACCTGAGATCACAAAACCCAATCTCTTTGGTAGATTGGGTTTTGTGATCTCATTACCGTTTGCTCGTCAAATACTATGGAGAGGTTCTACCAGGACCCCAGTTGTTTGGTATGTTAATTAACGCCGAATCTAGGTCGCCCACATCGCTCTGACCACACATATCCATCGCTCTTCCAACTTCTTCCCGGAGCAATTCTAAGACATGATGCACTCCATCCTCACCAGCAACAGCCAAGCCCCAGAATAATGGCCTACCAATACCAACCGCCTTCACTCCCAGAGACAAAGCCTTAACCACATCACTCCCCCTTCGTATACCTGAATCAAGATATACTTCGCAGTTCCCGTCAACAGCATCCACTATCTCAGGCACCGTCTCTAATGAACTCATGGTTTGGTCTAATTGTCTCCCTCCATGAGTCGATACCAAGATTCCTTCAACTCCGCATTCTGCCGCTATCCTAGCATCTTCGGCCACTCTCACACCTTTTAACACGAGAGGTAAAGAACTTAGACTCCGTAACCACTCAATATCAGCCCACGTAATAGGATCTGACCTAGAAACATCCCATCCAGGAGTTTCGTCAGTACCGCTAATTTCAGACTCAGCAAGACCTAAGTCCCGAAAATTGCCTAGTTCAAGTCTACGTTCAAATCTATTCTTGAGATCTCGTTCTTTCGGACTAGGAACGGGGGTATCAATAGTTAATACTATAGCTCTAAATCCTGCAGCCTCTGCTCTACGGACCAACATCTCGGTTAAGGCTTTGCCTCGGTGATAAAGCTGAAACCAAAGTGGACCGGTGGCGGCCTCTGCGACTTCTTCCAAACTGCAATTTGATGATGTGCTCAACATCATTAAAGTATTGGACCTCCCTGCAGCACGGGCAGTTGCGGCCTCGGCGTCAGGATGTGCCATACCATGGCTTCCGGCAGGGCAAACAAAAACAGGGAAGCTCAAGTCCTCGCTGAGCATGGTTGTAGAAATCTTTCGCTCTTCTACACTCCGCATGAATCTAGGTCTAAGCGTCAATTCATCAAACGCTGATCGATTGCGTTTAGTGGTCAATTCATCCATAGCACCGGCTTCTATGAAATCCCAATTGTCATGTGGGAGTGCTAATTTAGCTCTGGCTTCGTAGTCGTATATATTGATAGGATCCAACCTCATGGCACCCTCCATAGTTACGGTTCAAAGTAAGGCCTATTAATCGGATGAATGTACTCTATCGTTTCGAAGTAATTATGGCAACTAGACTTATAAGAGGCTAAACGATTTCCACTTTAGATGTTATTAAGAAACCCAAAAAGGCGCCCAAATGGGCGCCTTTTTGGGTTTCTTAATATGAGCTTCTACTCGTCTGAATCACCGCTCCCATCAGCTTCAGGGCTCAGTGGCACTACACCAGGAATCCACCATTTCTCCCAGCTTTCATCTATTTTATCTTGGAAGAGCTTGATATCCTCCGGTATTAAATGAGCAAATCTACCCTGACGCATGAGATATTCTTCTATGGGTTTTCTAGACCGAATACCGTTGGCGATTGATCTAGACGTTCCGTTAAGAACCAACCCCCCATCAATTATCTCGTATTGAACCCATAGTCCGGTTTCTACTGCCAACATACCTAGTTCATGAGAGTATTTGGGGTCGTAGTCCCAACCCTTAGGACATGGATCTATGCAATGAACAAAGGTTGGACCACCAATAGTTAAGGCTCTACGGATCTTGTTTGTAAAGTCCAGTCCATAAGAAGCACACGCCGTCGCCACATAACGCAAACCTGGATGTCCGACTGACAGCATTGGAGCCGTATTCTTCTTCCAGCGTTTATTCATTATCCGATGCACCTTGCCGGGTGGGCTGAATGTCGAGTTCGCACCATAAGGGGAACTACCAGAAACCTGTATATCAGTATTAGCATAGGACTCGTTGTCATAGCATATGATCATCAAATTATATTCGTCATGCTGCAAAGCCGCAGAGATAGCGGAGAGGCCCATGTCGACTCCACCTCCGTCTCCACAAAAAGCAATGACATTTATGGGCTCATCTTTCATGCGTCCCTTTCTCATTTGAGCAGCAAGTCCCGCTGCGGTACCAGTAGCAGCAGATCCCGCGGACCCTAATTGGGTATGCATCCACGGCACTACCCAAGGAGTACTGTAGTACGTAGTATTAGCCACATACATACAACCGGTACTCCCGACAACGATAGTCCGAGGACCAGCAGCTTTGATCATTAAACGCATTACTAGGGCTGATTCACAACCCTGACAAGTACGATGACCAGATGTATATCCTTCTTCTAATGGTATTTCTTTGACGCCTCTTATTTGTGGAAGGTCATGCACTGTAGCCATAATATTTACTCCCTAACGTTTATCCATGTAGTATCTAGCTCTTTTTTACCTGTATCCAATGCATCCTGTGTCATGTTTACCATATCATTGACATCTCGTACTCTTACTTCACGACCTCCCAAACCAGCAATAAAATTATACATATTAGGTCTGGCATCTAAAGGATAAAGAGCAGAGCGGATATCGTTGAATAGCACTCCTCCATAAGAAGGTGACCCTAATGAGAAGTCACGATCTATAACCGCTACGGCTTTACATTTACCCAAGGCCTCTCGAATCTCATCAGTAGCAAAAGGACGGAAGTACTTGACTCTCAGGAATCCAACTTTTTTACCTTCCTGCCTCATCTGACGGACAGCCACTTTAACAGGAAGAGCTAGTGTCCCCATGCCTACCAAGATTATATCAGCATCATCAGTCATGTATTCTTCTATAAACGGACTAGGATCACCACGACCGAAGATGTCCTTAAATTCCTGATAAGCTTTCTTTATCACAGCAGGTGTTTGATGCATAGCTTCATCAGATTGTCGCCTGATTTCCATCAGCCAGTCTTCGTTAGCCTGGGGAGCAATCGTAATCGGATTATCCGGATGTAACAGTAGGCTCCCACGATCATATACTGGTAGATATCTGTTAACCTTCTCTTGGGTCGGCACGTTAACTATGGCTTGAGAATGGGTCAAGAAGGAACCATCGCAACTCAAGGCGAAAGGTAAGAAGCATTGACTATCTTCAGCTATTCTCCAGGCCATTAGGGCCATATCCATCGCTTCTTGGGCAGTCGCCACCCAGTAAAGGAGCCAACCGAGATCCCTAACTGCCAAGGCATCATTATGCTCTACACCAAAAGCGCCCGGGTCATCGAGAGCTCTATTACCTACCATTGCTACTACAGGCAATCGTAACCCTGCGGTAACCGCTATGGCTTCGAAAGCGTAAAACCATCCGACTCCACTTGACCCACAAAACGTGCGAGCACCTACTGCTGACGCATGCTTAACTATCTCAAATTGGGAGTGCTCACTTTCTGCTACTATGAAGTCGCAATCGAAAGCACCATCCGCCTTTAATCGAGATACGTATTGCATAACCGTATCATACGGCCTGATCGGATAGGCTGTAATCACATCTACATCAGCCAATGCACATGCAATACCGACAGCTTCACTACCGCTTATTAACTCCTCTTTTTCAACTTGGAACAATCCGCTTTCAGTCGTAGTCATTACGCGTCCTCCACACCAGAAATCTGTTCTTGATATCCTCCAACGTGGTGGAAACCATGAGTTCTTTCTTCAAGCTTAGATATATCAATTAAGTTGGTCATCCAGGTCTTGTATCCGTCTGCATCAGCCACCCATGCCTCATATTGGCTGCTATTATCGTTAAACTCTGATTCATTAACCATGGTAACGCAATCAGGGACAGGGCAGACCGCTTCACAGACTCCGCAACCGCAGCAGGCTTCCATATTAGCGTCATAGAGTCCATCCGGAGTCACGTCGAAACAGGTATCCGGACATTGCAACCAACAAAGGGTACATTTTATACACGTCTCAAAGTTTACTATGGGACGCATAGACCGGGTGCTCCATTTTTTGAACTTGTCATTCCTGGCTGGCTCAAATCCGCCTTCACCACCTCTGAATCCTCCGCCAGCGCCTGCAGCCCTTATTACCACTCCCTCTTCCATTTCTTTCCATCCAGGCAAAGTAAAACTATAAGGTGTTTCAGGATTACCCTCACCAGGTTCCACAAGACGGGATGTCGTTCGATCATATGATCTTCGAGCCGATGTTACCTTCAGATCATTCATCCCTTGCTCAACTAAGGCTTCCGCCATGGAGTCCATACTGACCAATTGCGGGCACACTTTACAGAGTGCCCCTAGGACACGGGCGTCGGTATGGTCATCTTTGTACACCCATAATCCTGAGAAACTAGGAATACCTGGAACTATCGATAAATCGTACGGATCATCTTTTTCATGTATATCTTCGATCAGTTGTTCCGCTTCCTGACGGGATGTCACAATCAATGTGCCACCAGGTTTGGTAAGCTGATTGATCGGCTGCAGGCCATACCACGCCCACGATTCGATTCCTTTACACATAGTATCGTCGACGTTAATAGTGACATCGACTTCTTTAGCTTCATACACAGCTAGATTTTCTTCCAGTTCTTCCGGGCTGTCGGCAACAATCGCAAATTGTTTTGCCGGTATCCCATTACGTTCCGGCGAATCGCTATACCTTCCAAAGGCTGTACCTATCTTACCTTCTTTACGGGCTGCGAATACTATGGAGCGTACTATGTTGCGAGCCAATGTCTTTTGAAAAATACCACGGTACACAACCTCCACAGCTACTGTACTCATACAGTTCCTCCTTTTTTAGTTCTAATCCTTCATGTCCCATGATTACCATGCTCATCTAGACTTTTACTGTACCTTCGAATCAGTTTCACTATTAAGAAGTTTCGTAGTTAGATACGAGTCCCGTTCTGACCAAGTCGGGATAATATCTGGCTCTACTACTTCCAAGTGATGATCCATAGCTTGCTGAGCTTTCAACCTATCCCTTTGAATTATCATTTCCAAGATTTGCCGGTGAGACAACAGAGAACGTTCCGGACGACCTAGTTTTTGAAAAGATTTATCACGTGATCTATGAAATATATCTTCGACAGCAGTAAAAACATTGTTTAACGCCATATTATGGGTAGCAGCTGCCATAGCAAAATGGAAAGCTGTATCAGCTTCTGATCCGGTACCACCATTATTTATTTGCAGTTGCTGGTCTTCGAGTATTTCCCTCATGCGAGCTATATCATCTGGAGTCGCACGCTGGGCAGCTAGGGAAGCGACTGCAGGTTCCAAAACTCTACGCATTTCGAAAATATCGTTCAGACCTTCAGAACCCATGCCAATTTTGGTAGCCATCAAAGATAGAATAGATTCACTTCCCTCGGTGTTCACAAAGGTACCAGACCCTCTCTTTCTTACAACCAACCCCTGAAGCTCAAGAGACCTAATAGCCTCCCTTATCGAGCTTCGGCTGACTTTGTATTGATTTGAGAGGTCTCTTTCAGAAGCCAGACGCTGACCATGACTTAGGGTTCCATTTCGTATCATGAAATGAAATTGATCAACTATGTTCTCATGAACCTTAGGGCGATTGGTACTATCCATAGTTTTTATCGTGATCCGGTGGTCCGACCAATTATTGGGACTCATTATACAACCCAACACCAAGGTGTCAATATAAGTTTTCAACAAATAGGAAATTTACTCTTATGAACTCCAAACCTCTCCGACACCGCCTCTCAGTAGATTGCAAGACATGTTAAAATCCGGCCTCTCGTTTAAAGCATATTGTCATTGTGTTAAACTTCTAGAATATTTTGTAGGGCAAGTGTTTCAATTCCGGGCATATCTAGATATGAGACGGATAGTAAACTTATTGCGCTTGACTTGAAGAAAAAACCTCATGTAACAGCATCCTAGCGTGGCAATAATCATATGCTGATTTAATAGAAATGCCTTGCTTAGGGGTAATCTTAATAACCGTGGGGGGTTAGTATGGAGAATATGAAAGCGGGTCGTGCCGTAATTGAACTATTAAGAGCTGAACAGGTTGACTATATATTTGGCGTTACTGGCTTGACAACCAACAGTATGGTCACAGAAACGTATGGTAGGGAAGACATCCAATTCATTGATACCAGGCACGAAGAAGGAGCAGCCTTAATGGCTTACGGCTACTCAAAGGTTACTGGGAAGCCGTCTGTTTGCATGACCACTTCTGGGGCAGGCACAATCAACTTAGCGGGAGGAATCTCGTTAGCCTATAAGGGAAGAGCGCCAGTAATTATTATCTCAGGTGATACAGCTCTTGAATACATCGGTAGAGATGGATCTCAAGCTTTTGACTTGGTAAATGTATTAAAACCGCTAACAAAAATTGCGGTGCAGGCTAATAAAACTACTAGAGTACCTGCATTAATCCGAGATTCTTTCAGGACTGCTCTATCTGGTAAACAGGGTCCTGTTATGCTTGATATACCTCGAGACCTACTTGATAAAGAAATGATATCTGATGAATTTTTGCAGCCTGCAACATACCGACCTGTTCACAGGACGCAAGGAGATGAAGCATCAATTAAATCGGCCTCTGATATTCTTTTAAAATCTAAGAGACCACTATTGTTAGCAGGTGGCGGTGTACTTGATTCCGGAGCTACAACCGAAGCCGTAGCGTTATCAGAATTACTGGATATGGCTATTGTTCCATCATACGGTCATCACGATGCGGTACCTAACAGCCATCCACATTATGTTGGTCCTCCGGGAGCTCGTGGCTCTGCGGAAGCTCATGAGGCTATGAGTAAGGCAGATGTAATTTTAGCGTTCGGCACGAGAATTAATCAGGCATCAACTGCATGGAATTACAGTATTATTAATCCAGATACGAAGATAATCCAAGTAGATATTGACCCGATAGAAATAGGTAGAAACTACCCAGTTGTGGTTGGAATAGTAGGAGATGCAGCGGCGGTGGGACAACAATTAATTAATGCGATTACTTCTGTAGCGCCAGAAGGTAACAAATTGCCTGACTGGAAGGATACTTTTACTAAATTAGCACAAGCGCGGTTAGAAAGGCTCAAAGCGGAGGAAACCATCTCCGAAAATCCTATGATGCCTCAACAGGTGTTTCCGGAGTTGAACAAGGTATTTCCGGAGGATGCCATGATAACTATTGACGCTGGAGTTGCGCCCGGTATGTCCTATGATCGTCTCAAGTTTGAGCACCCTAGGACAATGTTTAACTACGTCGGTCAAGGTGCGCTTGGAATGGGTTATAGCGTGGGACTAGGAACTAAATTAGGGCGCCCTAATAGAACCGCCATCTCGATGCATGGAGATGGCGGATTCTTGTATACATGTGGTGAGATTAATACAGCGGTGAGGCACAATATTCCGCTAATCAGCATTGTGTTGAACAACAATTGTATGGGAGCCGAAA
>CAJXEF010000065.1 GCA_913052545.1 uncultured Chloroflexota bacterium | reverse complement strand
AATTTTGAACTGCGAATATGCACCGCCTTACCATTTTCCGAAACTTTCTGGACCAGTTCCACAAATATTTAGCGACATCGATTGGATTCTTAAATCTGCCATGTCCAATATTTTGAGGTAGGATTAAACAGTTCCATCATGGTAGTGAATGCTAAAGTTTTTATAGAAGAACCCAAAAAGGTTGCCTGTGGTTAAGGATTAACATATTTGACTAAAAATCAACGAATGCCTGCTTTCGCCCTCTTGGGTGACCGGAATTTCCTAATTATTTGGATATCTAAATCAATCCACGAGATGTCTCGACGTATGGAACTTCTGGTTTTAGGATATCTCATTCTTAAACTAACAGGATCCGCCTTTCACGTAGGCTTAATTTCTGTTTTTCTTAATGGCCCTAGACCCGTATTATCCTTATACGCAGGCCACATTGCTGATCGTTTAAACCGACGCTTGATATTAATCATAGTTCATTCAGCGTACCTCCTATCGGCTGTGATGATTTTAGTAGCACTGGCAACCGATCATATAGGGCACTGGTTTATATTTGGAACAATCCTATTCCAAGGCACAGCAAAGGTAATGGATGACCCTTCTCGGCGAACTGCCATACTGGATTTGTCAGGAGAAGCACGGCTAGCCAATGCTATGTCACTCGAGACTATCAATAACAACGCCGGCAAAATTATAGGTCCCTTGCTAGGTGGGATATTAATAGCGGTAACCGGATTCATTGGAGCATATGCTGTTATAGCTATATTAGATATAGTCGCGTTGATTTTGATGATTAAACTCCGTTTGCCAAGCCGCACAAGAAATGAAAGACTGGATCTTCCAGTATGGGGAAGCCTTCTACAAGGCATACAGTATTCAATTCGGAACCGTATGGTATTAGGCGTTTTAGCCGTCTCCCTGGTAATGAATGGTTTAGTGTTCCCTATTCAGTATTTCATACCCGTTATTGCGAGTGAGGTCCTGTCTGTGAGCACCGTGTTAGGTGGAATACTAGGTTCAGCAGATGGAATAGGAAATTTAATAGGCGCTTCAATGATCGCGATGAAAAGAAATATCCAGCGACATGGAATCCTCTTCATCGGCGGTGCTTTAGTTATTGGCATAGCGGTAACGTTAGTAGCATGGTCTCCATGGTTTATCGTATCATTCGCCCTTTTATTAGTCGGTGGATGGGGGCAAGCTGGCTTCAGTACCATGCAAGCAACTATCGTACTATTGGCATCTCATCAAGAACTTAGAGGGAGAACTCAAGGAGCTCAGGGCCTAGTTAACGGCTTAGGCCATCTAATCGGTGGTTACGAAATCGGAGCTATTGCAAGTGCTTTCGGGATAACATTAGCCATCGGGTTGAATGCAGGGGTAGGTATAGTATTGTTAATCGTGCTCGCTATTATTACGCCCTTGGTCAAGCAACGAGGCTCCCCACAACCATGATACAAATAGATTCTCTATTCACTTACTTGATTCTAAATCTTAGCGATCACTCTGAGCCCTCACATTTAGGAAAACCCAATTGATAACTCCCAATAATTCATCTACCGGTGATCCGAATAAAGACGGATCAAATAATGTATCAAATACGCTAACCGAGACTGCCCATAAGGGCTGGCGTCGGACTTTCGAATCTCTGACATACCCAAATTATCGGTTTTTGTGGGCAGGTAATCTTTTAATTAATACCGCAGATTGGCTTCAAATCCTAACAGTAGGATGGCTAATGCTGCGAATGACTGGCGGCAATGCCTTACTCACCGGCACCGTCGTTGGGATTCGTAGCCTGCCTATTTTGCTATTAGGACCCTGGGCCGGAGTTTTAGCGGATCGGGTAAACCGCAGGTATCTTATAGCTATCACACAAATTGGTCTTGTCGCATCTGCGTTGGTATTCGCAGTGCTAGTGGCCTCAACGGATTTCAGTGGTGGATACACCAGCGACAGCACATTAAAAACCTGGCACCTGTTTGCCTACGTGATAATTACAGGGATTCTTCACACGTTGATGAGGCCGGTAAGGCAAGCGTTGATACCTAATGTTGTACCTAGGCCAGTTCTGCGAAACGCCATGGCATTAAATGCCACTACACGAACCGGCACGCGCTTATTGGGGCCGGCATTGGGTGGAGTGTTGATAGAGGTATTAGGTGGATTCAGCTGGAATTTCTTTATAGAAGCTGGATCTTACGCCTGCGTAATAGTAATGATGTTACTAATGAAAACTCCTTACCAGACTGAATCCACAGCCCGTGAAGAATCAATCTGGAACAACATGAAAGAAGGGTTAGGTTACATCTGGAAAAATAGGGTTATCTTGCATTTAATTGTTATGACCATTATCCCCAATTTCGTTTTCCAGCCCTTAGTATTTATCATGCCCATATTCGTTACTGATGCCCTAGGTGGAAACGAAGGAATGGGTGGATTACTGCTATCGGTAATGGGCATCGGAGGTGTAGTTTCAACCATAGTAATAGCTTCTGTAGGCTTCCAACTGGGCACAGGGAGAACCGTAATATTATCTCTGATTGTCGGAACAACTAGCATACTATTGATGGCGCAGGTCCTATGGGTTCCTTTCACTATGGCCATGTTTCTGATAATGGGATTTGCCCAAACTCAGTTTCGCGTTGGTAATTCAACATTGGTCCAATCTTTAGTCCCCGATGAGCTGAGAGGACGGGTTACCAGCGTTTACCAGTTCGATAACGGGTTCACTCCCGTCGCAGTTCTAATTACAAGCGCAATGGTCCAATGGATTGATGTGGTCACTACCATGACTATCATATCTTCAATTAGTCTCTGCTTCTCTATCTCTCTTCTCTTATTTGCCAGATTAGTGAAGCAACTTGAGTAACGACCAGTTTTCCTATCCTAGCATCTAGCCCATTTAATGGACGGGTATAAAGATATCCTCGACATTGACTGACTCGGGAATAACTCCTTGTTCTACATTAAAATCGATAAAAGTATTTAGCGTTCCAAAAGAACTATCTAATCCATAAGGTATCGGATCGGGGCCAACTATGGTTGATAGGTTAATTAGCCACTCATCCTCCGGATTAATGTGTTCTCCAATCTTTAAACGTTCTATACATTCCTTTTTTGCTTCAAGAAATACGTTAAATAGTTCCTGGGCAATCCACGGATTTCTATCGAGTTGCTCGTCTCGAATGACTACCATATGACTAATCGGGTAGATGCCAGTATCTTCAAACCAACGTCGATCCAACTCATGCGGATTAGTAAATAGCGGTCTGATATTAGGATCATCCGTTGGTCCAACTCCTATGGCTGCATCAATCTCCCTCGATCTCAACATTTCGATTAGATTATTGTTGTCAGAAGATACAACATTTGAGGGCGGCTCATATTCTTCGACATGTTCATCCCCCGACAATACCCAGGTAACAGAGGTTAAATCGATCCCGTAGACAGTTTGTAGCATTCCCCGTGTCCAAACACCAGGTGTCACCGTATACCCCCTTACTCCAATTCTCTTACCGTTCAAATCACTGACTGATTCGATCCCAGAATTGACACTATATGAAATCCCACCATGGTAGAAACTCCGAGTCAAAAAAATCGGGATCCCACTAAATTTTTTCCCATGAGACCTCGCACACAGGTAAGTAGACAAAGCCATTTCTGACAGATCAAATTCATATTCACGGACCATTCTGCGAAAAATACTAGTAACAGGGGTGACATCAATATGCTCAAAATCAATTCTCGGGGAAACGAAAGTACCATTCTTTAAAGACCGAGTATGGCTGTAATCTCCGAAAGAGACGGTTAATTGCAATTTGCTCATTAAAATATCCTCGAAAACTAAGTAGTGCCATTACAACATGACACGAAAGAATTAGTTAAAGTTTCTTCCGGCAATTTAATCTAGTCAAGGTGCATTAAATTGAAGGCATGCAAACATATTTTTATCTGATTCGGTCTACACATAAGATTGATACCAGGATCTGGCAAGTTTAGACTGGTTTTGGCATCAACTTCTTCATATTATAAAGTCTGAAAACGTAGCTTGACGTGTTCTGGGTTAAGCAGTTAGGTAAAAGTAGTAAATTAAGTGAACAATTAAATTCAACATGACCAATGATAAGGATCGAGTGAACCAAATACCTACCTCTTCTAAACCTAATTCTGTTACTCATTTTAGATTTGTCATAGCCGGATTAATACTCAGTGCCCATTTCACAGTGGGTATTAATGTATTCTCTATATCACCGATTCTCCCTGAAATCATTCACGATCTTGATTTAAGCAGGAGTAATGCAGGTTTACTCGTCTCTCTACCTCTACTTATCGCCGCTTGCTTTGGACTAATTGGTGGAGTGCTCGCCATCAAATTAGGAATTTTCCGTTCGTTTACTTTGGGTTGGTTTCTGATGGGAACTATAACCTTTTCTGTTCTCTTACCTGAATTTCTCCCTCTGATAGGTTTGCGCATGCTCTACGGAGTCGGTACAGGACTTATTTTAACTACTACTGGGCCAATATTAATTCAATGGTTTAAAGGCAGGGAGCTCATGATAATGAACGCCCTGAACACAGCAACACTTAGCCTGGGTATCGCATCTTCAGTTTCTTTCACTGCTCCGTTAACCGAGGCAATTGGATGGGATCTCGCTATCAGTAGTTATGGACTACTTGGTTTGATCGGGGGCGTGCCTTGGATTATTCTCGGTAAACCCAAGTTTTATACAGAGAGCTTGTCCTCTTCGCCTCCTCTACGAATAATCAAAGACACGCTAACCAACAGATCGATAATATTATTGCTTGCCGCAGATGCGGGTGTATTATTCCAATACACCGCGTTCAGTGGGTGGCTTCCAACATTTTTTACTGAAACCCGAGGTATGAATACCGCGCAATCAGGCTTCGTAACTGGTTTGTTGCCACTAGTGGGGGTATTCTCAGTTTTACTCGGCGGGTTACTCCCGTTGAAGATGGGTAGGCCAAGACTATACCTAATTCTACCAGGTATCATGATCCTACTAGGCGGACCAAGCTGTTACTTCTTTGAGAACCCGATATTCATCTACTCTGCTCTGATAT
Source organism: uncultured Chloroflexota bacterium (assembly GCA_913052545.1). The sequence continues at coordinate 5,818 of CAJXEF010000065.1, read as the reverse complement.
TCGTAGGAATTGGTTCTTGGCTTTATGTTCCTACGCTTCTGTCTCAAACCATGGAATTAGCAAATATGGCGCCAGAAAAGGTTTCAGTGATCTGGGGATCTTTGATAACTTTTTCAGGATTGTCTATGTTCATATCTCCAGTATTAGTAGGTATTATCCGAGATGTGTCCGGCTCCTTCATATTCGGATTCATAATATGCTCAATCGCATCTTCCACGTTACTCCTATCTGGAATCTTTCTTCCCAAAGAGTCGGATGTTAAGCTAAAGTCTCGGTAATAATTGATGTTATCGACGAAATACCCGTCGACACCATACCGGATATTTAAAAATCATAAGAGGATACCATGTTCACCAAAGTACATCACGTGACTTACATAGTAGAAGATGCAAAAGAAATGGCGAATTATTTAGAGCAAAATTTTGGACTCAAACCATCAAGTAGAGGAGAACACCCAGACAGGAGATACATTATCTACCATATAGGGCCCACAATAATGGACTTCTTTGAACCTACCACATCAGATTCATCAATAGCACGTCAACTAAAGGAAAGCGGGCCGGGTGTGGCACATGTAGCCTGGGGTGTTGACGAAATAGACCAGGTTTTCAACAATCTTAAAGCCAATGGCAATAGTCTAAGAGGGGAAGGACCTAGCACCAGCCCATTTGGATATAAAACCCTAAATATAGACACAAGTAGTTCTCATGGTGTTCTTTTTCAATTAGCAGAGGGAGAAGAGGCATAAAGCTCGAACCACCACACGAGCGGAACTAGCATACATTGAGAATTTGCCGAAAAAAAACGGACGAGACCTATGGGCAATTATATCTAGATTAATTGCTCCATTTAGGAGACCGTTTCTCCAAAAAGGCGGATATCCCTTCCTTCGCATCTTGATTTTGAAGATTTCTGACCATTGTCTCTTCCGCCATATCATAGGCATCTGAAATACCTAGTTCTAGCTGCTTGTAGAAAGCCTGCTTCCCTAAAGTTACGGTATATGAACTCGCGTCACATATTTGTTTAGCAAATTCCAAAACACTTTGGTCCAAATCTCCGGGTGATACGACTCGATTTATCAAACCAACTTCAGCCGCATCATACGCTGAAATGGGTTGACCGGTTAGCAACATTTCCATAGCTTTTTTAGCACCAATTGCTCGGGAAACCGCGACTCCTGGGGTCGTGCAAAAGAGCCCAATCTGTACACCGGGTGTGGCGAAAGATGCATCTGAAGAGGCTATGGCTAGATCGCAACTAGCTACTAACTGACAACCCGCTGCTGTTGCTAGGCCCCGAACCTGGGCGATAACGGGTTGTGGTAAATTCCTTATACTAGTCATCACTCCAGTACAAGCAGCAAAGAGCATTCTTTGGCTCTCAGTAGACCCATCAATTAATTGTCTTAGATCATGACCCGAGCTGAATACTGGACCCATAGATTTAATGATTACTACACGGACATCATGGTCTAGAGAAATAGAACGAAGTGCATCCTGTAATGTCTCTAATACTTCTACAGACAGAACGTTACGCCTATCCGGATTGTTAAGAGTCAAAATCGCGATACCTTCATCTTTAGTTTGAACAATCACTTTATCGGGCATTCAAAAACTCCGTTGGTTAACCCTTGACGTATAACTAAGGGTTTGGGGATGACGTAGTACGGTAACAATAAAATTCACTTATATATTCGATAATGCGCCAAGTAATGATACATTTAAGAGAGAACACACATTTCGTAGTCAGAATTATAGTTAGATGTTAACATTTTTCCAATGCAATTTTTCCCTATATATTAGCCTCGAATCTACCTCAAAATCTTTAGTGAAGCTTATCGATGCCAGTTGCAATGCATTAGCCTCATTTATTAACATTATTTTCAAAAAATATAGGAGCATACATTGATAGACTGGAACCCAACTCAATATTTAAGGTATGGAAACGAAAGACTGCGGCCTGCGCTCGATCTTATGGGGCGTATCAACTTAGATGCAACTGAAGTAATTTACGATCTGGGATGTGGAACCGGAACAATAACCGGTATTTTGAAAGACCGGTGGCAAAATGCAAAGATAACTGGAGTTGATAGCTCTCCCAATATGCTAGAGCGAACTCAGGATATCCAGTCCGGAATCATGTGGGAACATTCAGATCTCAACACATGGAAACCTACAGAACCAGCTGACCTAATCTTTTCTAACGCAGCTTTCCACTGGTTGACTGGTCATGATGCATTATTCCCTAGATTAATGGCGTTCCTCAAAGATGGAGGAGTACTAGCAGTCCAAATGCCTGAAAACTGGAATGCTCCAAGTCACGCTAATATTGCCGCAACTGCCAGAGAGAGCAAGTGGGCTGATAGATTGGTCCCACATCTTATGGAAAATCCGGTAGCCGAACCTAATTTTTACTATGACATGTTGAGCCCTTTATCTACCAGCTTGGATATGTGGGAAAGCATATATATGCACATATTAGATGGAGACGATCCCGTAGTCGAATGGACGAAAGGAACTGTACTGCCCCCTCTCCTATCCCATTTACCAGAAGATGAACATGGCGAGTTCATAGCGTCTTATAGCCGAAAAGTATCCGATGCTTATCCCAAACGGTCGGACGGCAAGACCATACTCCCATTTAGACGTTTATTCATGGTAGCAGTAAAATAACGTTAAACCTGAGATCGTTAGTACTATAGTATTGGCCATAGGGACTAAACATCCATAGAAAACTCAATTGCTTTCAAGCCCAGTAAGTGGAGAAATGTGCTGTTTTGAAACGTAGCCATAAAAAGATCTTGACTACACATACCGGTAGCCTTCCCCGTTCCATCCAATTGCAAGATTTACTTAAATCCCAACTTAATCCGACAGAGAATAACCAAGATAATTTTGAGACAACGGTATCAGCAGAAGTACATGAAGTCGTTGCCCGTCAGCTCGCCACTGGAATTGACGTCATAAATGATGGAGAACAAGGGCGAGTCCAATATGTTTCGTACGTGAAAGACAGGTTAACGGGCTTTGAAGGAGAGCATGTAGTGCGAAACTCCCCAAGGCTAGACGATCTAGATTTCCCTGAGTTCTTCGCCCAAAGAGGAACTTCGTCCACAAGTATTCCAATGCCTGCCTGTACATCGCCCGTTGGGTGGAAGGACAAGGATTCAATCAAGAGAGATATACGACGGCTCCTGGATGCAACTTCTGGCGTACAAGCCGAAGAAGTTTTTATGACTGCTGCCTCGCCGGGAGCTATAGCTACATTTTTGCCAAATGAGTATTACTCAACAGAAGAGGAATATCTTTATGCTCTCGCAGACACAATGCGGGAAGATTATAAAGAGATAGTAGACGCCGGATTACTCCTTCAAATTGATTGCCCTGACTTAGCCATGACCCGAGTGTCTCAGTTCTCTCATCTTAGCGAAACGGAATTCGTCAAAATTGTGGAAATGCACGTTGAGGTCCTAGAATATGCTCTAACCGAAATACCGCCTGACAACATGAGAATGCACATGTGTTGGGGAAATACAGAGGGACCCCATAACCATGATATCCCTTTAGAAAAAATAATTAACACAGTTCTCAAAGCTCCCCCGGCAGCAATCTCATTCGAAGCAGCTAACCCTAGACACGCCCATGAATGGCAGATTTGGAAGACGGTTAAGTTACCCGAAGGCAAAGTTATAATTCCTGGAGTTTTAGATACTACTACTAATTTTATTGAACACCCGCTCTTAGTAGCAGAACGGATTATCAAGTTCGCTCAAGTAGTCGGGAAAGAAAATGTCATAGCCGGTAGCGACTGCGGATTTGGAACATCCGCATGGGGAAGGCGAGTGGAAACCAATATAGCCTGGGCGAAACTAGCCTCCATGGTTGAAGGTGCGGAAATAGCTAGCCGAGAGCTGTGGCATTAAATATTTATAAACTCTATTCATATGAACCAACTAATATCAGATTATCCGGTTTACTGGCATATTGACCCAGGCACTCATTTCATGAGGGCTGGTAGTAGAATCCGCCGGACAAACAAAAGATTTATTAAGTTGATCCATATTAGTAACCCCAAGCAAACCCATTCCGACCCTAATTTCATCTTCAAGAATCTCGAGTACCCTGTAAACCCCTGCAGATCCGTCAGCGGCTAGTCCCCATCCTTGTAATTTACCTATAGCTACAGTCTTCGCACCGATAGCCACTGCTTTAATCACATCGCTGCCTCTTTGGATTCCACCATCCAAAACAATCTCTGCCTTGTCTTCAACTGCATTTACCACTTCCTCAAGGAAATCCATTGTTCCTAGTCCATGATCTAGCTGCCGACCCCCGTGATTTGACACCCAGATTACATCCACTCCATGTTCAACCGCCAATTTGGCATCCGCTCCGTTAGCGATACCCTTTAAAATCAAAGGAAGGCCCGAGTATTCCTTTATTTTCACTATACGGTCCCATGTAACTGATGCCTGCCAAAACGGATCGGGAGGAGTACGCTGAGACATTGGCACCCAGCGGCTTAGCCAGGTACGCTCCCTACGGCTATAAACTGCTGTATCTACGGTTATACAAATAGCTTTATAACCTGCTGACTTAGCACGATCCAGCATGTCTTTAGTCCAATCCCAGTCGCCATGAATATAAAGCTGATAAACCTTTGGCGAGGATGCCGCGCTAGCTATTTCTTCTAAAGATGGTTGGGTAACTGAACTAACCACATGCAACACTCCGAATTCACTCGCAGCTTTAGTAACACCCACACCACCTTCCTGATCGAAGACCTGTAAGGAACCCACTGGAGCCATCATAACGGGTATGCGTAGAGCATGTCCTAACAAAGTAGTAGATGTATTTACATCGGAAACATCTACCAAGACCCTAGGTCTAAAAGCAATCTTATCGAAAGACAATCGATTTCTACGCATAGTAGTTTCGGATTCTGATCCGCCTACAAGATAATCCCAAGGCCCTTGTGCTAGCCGACGCTTTGCCGATTGAACAATTTGTTCGTTGGTAGCAAATTCAGAACTCGTCACGATTACAAACCTCTTTTAATCTATCATTAACCGGAATCTGGTGTAACACGACCAATCGGGGCAAGAGCTTATATCGTACTTAGGAACCAAGAACATCCTTAGACCCACAGTGATCTCCATTCTTCTGGTCAACACCAGCGTTAAAGCCTGATTTTCCAACTTTTATCTACCCTCTAGATGAATGGTTCCTGCGGCGGTTACCCGGATAGGGTTTACTCTTAGAGATGGCAATACTCCCCTTATTAACAGCGGATTCAGCAGTTGGTTTATTATTACGATCATCCTTCTTAGTAGATAAAGCCGTATTGTTCGAACTTGGCCTGGGATTACTATTCCTCCATCTAGACCTTTTCTGGGATTTTGGCTTGTCGGTTTGTAATGGAAATGCATTTTCAGGGAGAAAATCACCGTAATCAAAATTTTCCAGGCGACAACGTTCTATTCCAGATTTTAGTACCTTTTCAACTGACCGGACCATAGATAAGTCTTCCCGGCATGCTAAAGTGAATGCCTCCCCTTCTCTTAGAGCTCGTCCAGTTCTTCCAATACGATGCGTATAGGCATCAACAGTATCCGGCATATCAAAGTTAATGACGTGAGTTACTCCGCTTACATCAAGACCATGAGCAGCTATATCGGTAGCTACCAAAATATCATGTTTCCCCTTGCGAAAGCCTTCCATAGAACGCTGTCGTTGGTTTTGAGACATGTTTCCCTGAAGAGCAACGGCATTGTGACCTTCCCTTTGAAGATCACCGGCCAGATTCTGTACCCTAT
>CAJXEF010000064.1 GCA_913052545.1 uncultured Chloroflexota bacterium | reverse complement strand
CGCATCCAGATATATAAGCCACTGGATCTGTGATCACCCTAAACCTATATAGGGAGCAGTGCTTCTGTTCTGTTCGGCGGTAGATCAGAATCAAACGCATTTATTGAGAGGGCTAACATGGCATAATTGCCAAATACGAGAGTTAATTCAACTGCGCCTTGTTTACCGAATTGCTCGAGGATTGCTTGGAATGCGCCTCTGCTTGCTTGATGCCTTCTAAATAGCTCTTGTCCATAGTTGACCACTATCTGTTCGTCATAGGGCAAATCACTTATATCTTCCTCATCCCTTAATCCGTCTACTGCCGTATCTGATACACCCGCGGCTCTTCCAGAGGCCGCATGAGAGTTCCATATATGCTGACAATCCATCTCCCGAGCAGTAATCAACATAGCTAGCTCTAGGATCTTTAACGGTAGACTAGAGTCGTTCCGGAGATATTGATTTAAAGCTGTAGCCCTACGGCTGGCTTCGGGGACGTGGATCAATATGGAGCCTGGTCCGTATGATGGCACTCCTCCATTCTGGATGATTTCATCAAACGCCGCTTGTTGATTATCGGGGACAGTCTCTCTAGTTGCAGCAGGCAATCTTGCCATTTGGTCCTCCTATGTAGCTTGCACTTTATGTCGGCCAATTCTTGTTTTGGGAATCTACCTACGGAGATTGGATACGTAATTTTCATATAATATCTAGTTGAGCTGCTCTGCTATTACGGGCGTTTCTTGCCTGTTTTTTCTTCGAATAGTTCCCAAGTACGGTCGTTGAACGGATAATATTTACCTGGAGAGCATTGCTCTATTTCTAATTGAGCTTTAATCATCTCTTCCACTTCCTCTCGTTGTTGGGCAATTTGTATAACTTCGTTAACTACGCTCTGAGCTATCACTACGACTCCATCATCATCACCCACGATTGCATCGCCAGGTCGTACTAATACGCCGCCACATTGGATGGCATCATTAACTTGCCACGGCCAGAATTCTGCGGGGCCTTGTTTGGAAGTAGTGTTGGCTGAGTAAACAGGGAAACCATATTCCTTAAGAGTGTTACTATCTCTGATAGCTCCATCGGTAACTATGCCTCCAACTTGTCGTTGATGAAGCCTCATGAACTTTATATCACCTCCAATGGAACTATATTCCCAATTCATTGCATCAATTACGAGTATTTCTTCTGGTCCACACAATTCGATAGCAACATATTCAGCAGATTGATCTGCTTTTGGTTTATCGGCTGCTAAATCTGGCCTATGAGGTACGAATCTGAGTGTGACTGCTCTACCGGCCATGTGCTGCCCGTGTTGCAGGGGTTTCGCACCATGTATCATACTCATCGGCCAGTTTTTTACCCAGAGCCCATCAATCAAAGTCTGGGTAGGAATTTGTTTAAGCATTGCTAAGGTTTCGCTCGATATAAAGGTTTGATCCTGCATGTGGCACCTCTGTAAAAGAACTATGTCCCTATTATATCAACTAATAAAATAGGTATCTGCCCTCACTAGGTATTTGGATCCGGTTGGAAACGGGTCGGTACATTCGTAATATATGTTGCTTGCTTACATAATCTTTTCCCAGAGATGAACTGTTGATGTTAATATATGAGGACCACTGTGATCGTCCTGTTGTTAATACATCGGATGGCTTTAGAGACAAAAACAGGTCAATCGAATTTCTTTTTAGTTGAAGCTAAATGAGAGGGGAGTTATGGCGAAGATTACAATTATTGGTACAGGTTTAATTGGAACCTCTTTAGCGTTAGCGTTAAATGAATCACAATTAAAAGATTTGCAGGTAGTTGGTACTGATTCCGATAGATTGGCCAGGAGTAGAGCAGAGAAACGTAAAGCTTTCCACAAAGTCGAAAATCGGTTGTTGAATGCGATTGATGGCGCAGATATAGTCGTCTTGGCTACACCTGTAATGACCATGAAAGAAATAATGGAACTTATCGCACCTGAATTGCCATCAGGGTGCGTGGTGACTGATGTAGGCAGTTCTAAAAAAGTAGTTTTGGAATGGGCCCAAGAAATCTTGCCAGATACCGTTGATTTTGTTGGGGGACATCCAATGGCGGGCAAGGAGGAATCCGGCCCTGATTCAGCTGAACCAGACTTGTTTCAAGACAAAACTTATTGTGTGATACCGGATAAGAAAGCCAGCCAGCAATCAGTTTCCGAAATTACTACCATGGTTGAGGCCATAGGTGCAGTCCCTTATTTTATAGGGGTTGATGAACATGACAGTTTTGTTGCCGCGGCAAGTCATTTGCCCTTTTTATTATCTACCTCGCTTGTCGGATGTACTTCAAAAAGTGCTAACTGGGAGGATATAGCCCAGCTAGCTTCGTCTGGTTATAGGGATATAAGCAGGTTGGCATCTGGGGATACTGTCATGCATCGCGATATTTGCCTTACGAATAACCAGCCTATCATTTCTTGGATAGATGCTTTTATCAAGGAATTATATGAATTTAGGAATATTTTAGCCGATGAGGCAGGCCCAGACAGCGAAAAAGTTAAAAAGGTTTTTGATGATGTAGCTGATGCTAGGGCCCAATGGTTGGCGGGGCAAGCTACAGTTAGAGCACGTTTGGCTAATAGGCAGAGAGAGGAGATGCCTACTTTCGCTGAAAGCATGGGAGAAATGTTTATGGGCAGAAAACTTTTACAGGCAAACAAGAGAATTTTTGGCGGACTCAAGGGGCAGGATCGGGACAATAAGTAATTTAAAAGGATTGCCGATTTTGGAATTGTTTGAGGCTGCTATGGCTCCCCCATTATTAGTCATACTATCAGGCCCGTCAGGGGTCGGTAAAGATGCCGTGATTGGTGGACTACGTCAATTGGATAGACCTTGGCATTTCGCTGTTACTGCGACGACCCGAAAAAGAAGGGAATCAGAGCAGGACGGGAAAGATTATATATTTCTGGATGAAGCAACTTTTTCAACTATGCGTGAGCGTGACGAGTTCTTGGAATGTGCTGAAGTATATGGTAGGTGGTATGGCGTTCCCAGAAGCCAAGTGAGAAGTGGACTGAAATCAGGCCGAGATGTGATCTTAAAAATAGATGTTCAGGGGGCGGACACCGTTCGAGAGTTATTCCCCGAAGCAGTTTCGATCTTTTTAATCCCAGACTCGATAGGTGAACTCGAGGGTAGGCTTGAAAATAGGAAGACAGAATCTTTGGAGGAAATGCAGGTTCGTCTTCAGACCGCACGAAATGAGTTGGAAGAGATGGACAAGTTTGAGTATAGGGTAATTAATAAAGATAATTTGTTATATCAAGCTATAATTGATGTTGATGCTATTATTACAGCAGAAAAGTGTCGTATGAAACCCCGTCTAGTGGAATTATTATAAATTCCTTATCGGAACTAAGAAGAGCAAGTTATGATGAATGAGCCGTTAAATTACAGATCTATACAGACCTCCGCTGAATCTAACCAAAAATCGGCTGTCTTACGACCTCCGTTACCAAGTTGGTTAAAAGTTCGGATGCCAGGTGGTCCCCGATATATCGAGTTAAAACAATTAATGAAACGGCAACAGTTGCACACAGTTTGTGAAGAAGCTCACTGTCCAAACATTGGGGAATGCTGGGAACGTGGGACTGCTACATTTATGATTCTGGGAGAAATTTGTACTAGGCGTTGTCATTACTGTGCAGTTATCACTGGCCGTCCAGTTGGTTTAGATTTGGAGGAACCGGAGAGGTTGTCCGAGACTGTCAAAGAAATGGGTTTAAGATATTGTGTCATAACATCCGTAAATCGCGATGATTTGCCAGATGGTGGTTCATCTATATTTTCTTCATGTATTAGTAAAATTCATGAAAAGGTCCCTGGATGCAGGATAGAAGTTCTGATACCTGACTTTGCTGGTTCAAATATTTCTCTGAAGAAAGTGATTGATGCTAAACCAGATGTATTGAACCACAATATAGAATCCACGCGTAGTATTTTTCATAGGGTACGTCCCAAAGGTGACTATGACCTTTCTTTGGAGCTTCTTGCAGAGTCGAAACGTATTGATCCCGACCAGGTTACTAAGTCAGGGATAATAGTCGGTATGGGAGAAACAAACGATCAACTGATTGCTACTATGGAAGATTTAAGAAAAGTCGATTGTGATCTACTTACTATAGGTCAATACCTTAGACCGTCCCTGAAACATATACCTATAGACCGGTTTTACACTCCAGCTGAATTTGAAGAGCTTCGGTTAGTCGGAGAAAATATGGGCTTCAGCAATGTAGCATCAGGTCCATTAGTTAGAAGTTCTTATCATGCAGATGAACAACATGATTCCGCAAGGTCATTCGGGAATAAAGGCTAGCTCTGAGATTAATGTGGGTTAGATCGTTTACTAAAAGACCTAATTAATAGTCTATATGGGGTTCTTCCGGTCGAAATATGGCATGTGCTGCTGATTTCATTCTATTTAACGCTAAGTTACTCACTTCGGATCCTACTGCGTGCGCTGTTGCGATTCAGGGCAGCCAGATAATTAGCGTTGGTAGTGATCCTGAGATTTTCAATTTACTGGGAAAATCTACTGAGATTGTTGATTGTAAGGGCAACTTGTTGCTCCCAGGATTTGTCGATTCACACTGCCATGTTTTAGGTATGGCATCCACTTTCACAGGAGTAAATTGCAGTCCTAACACTGTGCATTCAACGGGATCATTAATAGGGGCGATAAAACAAAGAGCTGATAAAACACCCCATGGAGAGTGGGTTAAGGCGTTTGGATATGACGAAGCTAGTCTTGATAAACTTGAACACCCTACCCGTCGGGATTTAGATGAAGCAACGATCCATCACCCGGTGCGATTGGATCATCGTAGCGGCCATGCTACCGTACTAAACACTAAGGGTCTCGAAATAGCTGGGATACTACCTGATACTCCTGATCCGGTAGGCGGAGTCATCGATAGAGATCATATTTCAGGTCAACCCACCGGTATTTTATATGAATTAAACGGCTTCCTTCGGGATGTGATAGGTGACACTAAATCAGACGAGGAATTTAAGAGGGGAGTTCAGAGGCTTAATCAACATCTTATGGGTAACGGAATTACCTCGATAACTGATGCTGGGTATACAAACGGATTGCGTCGATGGAAGACGTTTGAAGAGCTTCGTGAGGCCAATGTTTTAAGCTGTCGCGTGGCTATGATGGTGGGTGAAGAGCAATTACAGGAAATGGAAGGAATGGGCCTTCACTGGGGCAGTGGAGACAGCTATTTACGGATTGGGCACGCGAAATTGATGTTGACCATGACAACCGGGTCATTGATCCCCCATTATGATGATTTGGTTGAACGGATAATCCGAGTGCACACAGCAGGATTTCCCATAGCTATTCATGCCGTAGAAGAAGCAGCTGTAAGTAATGCGGTAAACGCGTTACTGGCTTCCCTTGCAGTTCAAAGTAGAAATTCACAGACTTCATTCAATTTAACCCATAACGATGCCACTTATATGCCAATTCCAAGAAATAGAATTGAACATTGTTCCGAATGCCCCCCTAGCTTATTAGAAAATATAAAAAGGTCCGGGCTGGTGATTTCGACTCAACCCGGTTTCCTTTACTGGAACGGGGACAAATATATTGAATCGGTTGATCAGGATCTTTTATCGTACCTTTACCCGATTAGTGAATTGTCCAAATTTGGAATTCCTCTTTCATTCAGTTCAGATAGCCCTGTTATTCCTCCGGATCCCTGGTGCGGTATATATAGTGCGGTTACAGGGCTATCCAAGGATGGTAAGTCAGTAACTGCCTCAGGTGATGTTATGAGGAGGCAAGGGATTACTTTAGAGGAAGCGTTAAAGGCATATAGTTATGGAGGAGCCTTTGCTGAAGGTACAGAGGGTTTTAAGGGCCATATAAGGGCAGGGCAGTTGGCGGATATTATATTAATTCAAACGAATCCTATGGATTCGGATCCGAAAGACTGGTTGGAGACCGAGGCTTTACTAACAATGATAGGCGGGAAAATAGTTTGGGAGAAACTCGTCTAATCGGGTTAATAACGTGTGAACCTGCTTATAAGTACGGATCAGTTTGTTCGTTCCCGGATGTAGTCTGATAGGAGTTTTAATGAATCCCGAGACGGTCCATTAGGTAACGAACCTAATGAATCGGATGCCTTTACGCAGTGATCCCTGATTACAGCATAGCATTCAGATATAATATTACTGTTCTTAATCATATCGATTGCTTGTTCTAATTTGTCAATCTGGGATTGGTCAGAAAAAAAAGCGTTTATAGGATTGTTGTCGGGATAACGTTCTAGAAGTATGATGCTTGGTAAGGTTAGTACTCCATGAAGAAGATCGTTACCTACTGGTTTTCCAAGTAAATCTGCGTCCCCTTCCACATCTAGGAGATCGTCAACCACTTGGAAAGCAATCCCAACGTGGTATCCGTAGGTTTTTAGATTCTGAACATGCTGTTCGGGAGCATTGCCTAGAATCGCGCCAGTCTCTGCGGCAGTACAGAAAAGAGAGGCAGTTTTCCTGTATATTCTATCTTGGTACAATTCCCGTGCCCTTTCCGCATCGTAACAGCTGAAATATTCTACTATTTCGCCCGCAGCTAATTCCATGATGGTTTCAGCAAACCGCCGGATAACTCTGACGTTATTGGTGTCACAAACGAAAGTAGCGGAAGCTGCAAATACGTAATCACCTAATAGAACTGCCACATGTTCTCCCCACCGGTTCTTAATGGTTTGTTGCCCTCTCCGTGTATCCGTGTCGTCTATAGTGTCATCATGAATCAAGGTGGCTAAATGAAGTAGTTCTACTGCCGATGCCATTGTGATTGGAGGCTCTTTACTACAAGGATAAAATCTGGAAGACAAGAGTGTTAACGCCGAACGGACACGTTTTCCTCCTCCAGCAAGTGCATGATCAAGTAATGGTTTGAGTTGGGGAATAGAAGTATCGGCCAGACTAAGTAGTTTTTCCTCTACAATCAACAGGTCTTCTTGAATTGGTTTATATATCAGTGCCGCCTGAGTATCCAGTCCTTTAATCAAGTTTTCACCTACGTATTATGAAGGCCCAGTTTGGCTGTCTCTTTCGCGATAAGCTCGTCATCTAGTTTTATGAATAATGGTTTGGGCTGTTCCAATCGGGCACCAGGTCTTATTGCATCTACGAGATATGTAAAATCCCATGGGTCATTATCTATGTGGTAGTCAAACCCCAGATATTTGTGTAGGCACTGAGAGCTAAACGGCAAAAATGGTGTCAAAATTACTTTAAGGCAATTAAGAACTTTGAGCGATGTGTTAAGTATAGTTGCGGTTCTTTGCAAGTCTGTTTTGATAGTTTGCCATGGGGCCTGGGCATCTAGGTAGCGGTTAGTTTCTTGAGCTAATGAAAAGGCTTGTGATAATGCGATTTTGAAGCGAGTATGAGACAAGCTATTCGAGACTTGGTCCATGATTTCTAGAGTAGTGTCGAGAAGTAGAGTGTCAGCTGTTGTTAGTGTTCCAGGTACGGGCACCACCTGAGAGAAGTTTCTATACGTAAAGGACAATACCCGATGCACTAGGTTGCCGTATGTTGCAACTAGTTCGTCGTTATTCTTTCTAACGAATTCGGCCCATGAAAAATCTGCGTCTCCATGTTCGGGCATATTTATGGACAGTAAATATCTTAGAGGATCTGGATCATAACTGGCCAGGTAGTCTGGTAACCACACCGCCCAGTTTTGGCTGGTGGAAAATTTTCGGTTTTCCAAGCTTAAGAACTCATTCGCCGGAACGTCATAAGGCAGGTTAAGGTGATTCCCATAACCCATGATTATGGCAGGCCATATAATGCTATGGAACGGAATATTATCTTTGCCTATAAAATAATAGCTCTTGGTCGTAGAGTCTTGCCAAAAGTCTTTCCACCGGTCCGGTTGATTGGAATTTTGAGCCCATTCAATCGCAGCGGATAGATATCCGATTACGGCTTCGAACCATACATAAATGCGTTTGTCATCGTATCCGTCTACAGGAACAGGAATTCCCCAAGCAAGATCTCTAGTTATCGCTCTATCTTTAAGACCGCTTTCTAAAAAGCTACGAGTAAAATTAAATACATTCGGCCGCCAGTGATTTTGTTGGTTAGCCCAGTCTAAAAGTGGCTGTTGAAACTCTGATAACTTTAGGAAAAAATGTTCAGAGTTTTGAAAAGTAGGTGCCAGACCACAAAGTGTACATTGTGGGGAAACCAAGTCCTTTGGGTCCAATGTACGACCGCATAAGTCACATTGGTCCCCTCGGGCACGTTCTTGGTGGCAATGAGGACATGTGCCTTCTACGTATCTATCGGGTAGAAACCTAGAACATCCAGAACAATGTGCTAATTCCATAGTTTCTGGATATATGTAGCCCTTGTCGAGTAATATCGTGAATATTTTGTGTACCGCTTGTTGGTGGTTTTCGGTTTGTGTATTTGTAAAAAGATCGAACGTTATTCCTAGTTGGTCCCACGTAGTCAGGAACTGGTTGTGAAAACGGTCAGCGATTTCTTTAGGTGTGACTTTTTCTTGGTCAGCTCGGATGGTAATTGGAGTGCCATGCGAATCGCTTCCGGAAACCATTAGCACCTCGTTACCAATCAATCGGTTAAATCGGGCGAATATATCAGCAGCCAAGTAGCAACCGGCTAAATGCCCAAGGTGTAAAGATCCGTTGGCGTATGGCCAAGCAACTCCGATAAAAACTCGTTCTGGCAAGTGGTTTCTTACCTCGGATTAACCTTATATAGGTGATAATATATCATCGATAAGATTTGCTTTGAGGTGTGTATTCTACCATAAGTTCAATATGGGAAATTAGAGAATTGCTACTGATCAAATTGTTAATTAACACGTCAAGAAATGTATAGGCGAAAATCTGTGGATATAGCCCAGTGCATTAGCTAACCATAGCAAGTGCCGGACTGAGTGGATGGTAAATTGTATTTCTATTTGACACGATGACGGTGTGGCTGATAGCATTATGGGCCAGTATATATGTGAACTACGCTATGAAAGGGAGTACTAAGGGTCAACTGGCTTAGAGAGCCGGCGTTTGCTGCAAGTCCGGTGTCAGAAAGCCCCCAACTCGCCCTGGAGCGTTCAGCCTGAAAGTAGTAGGGTTGACGACTCGGCCCCGTTACAGGCCTTTAAGTAGTCCCGATAGGTGGCCTCTGCTTACTAAGCGGAGGACTGAAACGGGAAAGAAGGGTGGTACCGCGGGAAAAACCCGTCCCTTCCAGGGGCGGGTTTTTCTCATTGAAAGACTTTAGGCAGTTAACGCGAGGGGCACGAGATGCAACTTACTGGAGCGGAAATAGTTTGCGAAAGTTTGTTAAAAGAGGGAGTAGATGTTCTGTTTGGTCTGCCTGGCGGGGCAGTTCTCCCATTTTACGGAGCTTTAAGCAAGTACCCTGAATTGCGACATATATTGGTCAGACACGAGCAAGCAGCGGTGATGGCCGCGGATGGTTATGCTAGGGTAACTGGGAAAGTCGGGGTGTGTTGTGCAACTTCAGGCCCCGGAGCAACTAACCTAGTGACGGGAATTGCTGGTGCCCAAATGGATTCAGTTCCAATTGTTGTGATAACAGGTCAGGTTCCGAGGCCGGCTATAGGTCGTGATGCGTTTCAAGAAACGGACGTAACAGGGATCACTTCCCCTGTGACTAAACATAACATATTGGTGATGGATGTTTCGGATTTACCGAGAGCGATTAAGGAGGCATTTCATATTGCCCGAACGGGGCGGCCCGGGCCAGTTTTGGTTGATATACCAAAAGATATTTTGTTCGGGGATAAGATTGAATTTCAATGGCCCGAAAATATTAATTTGCCTGGCTATAATCCTCCGGGTGTGGCTGACGACAATCAAATCGCTAAAGCCGCTGAGTTAATTAACAAGGCGGAACGCCCAGTTGTTATAGCAGGGCACGGCGTGGTGATATCTCACGCCTTTGCAGAATTACAGGAATTCGTGGAAAAGGCTCAAATTCCTGTAGTAACAACGTTACTGGGGATCAGCTCGTTTGCTCCAGATCATTTGCTTCATGTCGGTATGCCCGGCATGCACGGTTTGGCATACGCAAGTTTAGCGTTAGATAAATCAGATTTAGTGATATCGTTGGGGGCTAGATTTGATGATAGGGTGACGGGCAGGCTATCTGATTTCGCACCTCACGCCAAAACCTTGCATTTTGATATTGATCCGTCGGAGTTTAACAAAAATGTTAGAGCTGATGTTGCGGTGCTTGGAGATTTAAAGTTGTCTTTACAAGGGTTGATACCCCAAATAAAACGTGAAGTCCATGTTGATTGGCTGAAGACAATAGAGACTCTTAAATCTGAGCACCCATCACTAAAAATTCGAGAGTCTGATGAGTTGCTCCCACAATATGTGTTGCAGCAGTTATCAGAAATTACTCATGGAGAATCTGTTGTAGTGACAGGAGTCGGCCAACATCAAATGTGGGCTGCCCAGCATTATAGGTTTAAGGAACCTAACACTTGGTTGACCTCAGGAGGCCTTGGCGCCATGGGATTCGAAGTGCCAGCTGCACTAGGGGCTAAAGTTGGACGGCCTGATAAGACAGTCTGGTCCATTGCTGGAGACGGCGGTTTTCAGATGACTATGTGTGATTTAGCCACAGCTGTTGAGAATCAGATTGATGTGAAATTTGCTATTTTAAATAATGGTGTCTTAGGAATGGTTCATCAGTGGCAGGAATTCTTTTACGATAAAGACTTTTTCGCTACCGAATATTCCGGAAACCCGGACTTTGTCAAAATAGCAGAAGCCTACGGGATTAAAGGGATTAGGGTTACCGACAAAACACAGGTTGTCGGGGCCATCCAAGAAGCTATGGAAACACCTGGTCCGGTG
>CAJXEF010000063.1 GCA_913052545.1 uncultured Chloroflexota bacterium | reverse complement strand
GTTACCCAACAGTGGCCATGTGTCCCCTCTTGAGTAGTAGCTTGGGCAGGATAACTTGAATAAGGACCTTCACCATGCCCATACCCTGTGTTTGAAACCAATATAATATCTGGTTTGATCTTTTTTAAGTTGGGATAATCCAAATTCCACCCTCTCATCACCCGGGGAGTGAAATTTTCCATGACTACATCACTTATACTAACTAGTTCCTTGAACAATTCTCGGCCGCGTTCGGTAGACAAATCCAGAACCAAGGATTCTTTCCCTCTATTCAACAAGTTATATGTGGACGATCTGTTCCACCAATCCCCTCCTTGCTCATTTTCCGGAAAACTGCCAAACAATCCTCCATTTCTTGTTAGATCCGGCCTGGTAGGTCCTTCTATTTTTATTACTTCCGCACCTAGATCTGCCAAGTGCCCACCAGTGTAAGGAAGAGCAAACACATAAGTTGAATCTAGTACCCGTATCCCATCTAAAGGTAGTGCAGGCATAGATCATGATCCCCTTAATATTAGATTTCTATACAATATCTAATTGACGCAACTGGATTGCTTGCTGAGGTGTATAACCCAAACCGTCAACGTAAATCTCGGTATTATGCTGGCCCAATGTCGGTGCGGACATCCTTAACTGGTACGGAGTTTCGCTGAATTTAAACAATTCAGCGGGGACCCGAATTGTACCTAGAACAGGATGCTCAGTTTCACGATAAAAATCTCTGGATTCCAACTGCGGACACTGCGCTAATTCTCTGGGTGTCTGTACCAAACCAAAAAGCATGCGTGCTTCCGCTGCCTCAGCAAACAAATCCCATTTACTACGGTCCTTGATAGCATCTAGAATTATCCGATCCATCTCCGGACCATTTAAAGACCTTTGTGCACTATTGGCAAACCGAGGTTCCAACAACTCAGGAGCACGAAAAACCTCGGAAATATCTTCCCAGGTAGCCCCTCCTCCTGCTTGAGATATGATCCAACCATCTTTACATGGCATAGGGTTTTCGAACATACTGCCTTCGGCCCGCCGTCTTGTTTGTACCCCGCCCATAAACGGGTAAATAGTCTGAGTTGCCATCATCGTTGAAGCCACACACTCGGTGATAGAAACGTCTATATGATCTCCCTCACCATCTCGTTCTTGCCTAAACAAAGCCATACTTGTCGCACCAGCAGCAAATAAACCTCCCTCGTATTGGGCCTGAAATCCCCCATGTTTGAGCGGTTCCCTACCCTGTAAGCCGCTAATACTCATAATCATGCTCATAGCATAATTAACAATTTCTTCACCCTTAAACTGGCTGTAAGGCCCGTCTTGTCCAAACGGGGTTATAGATGTCATTATCAACGAAGGATTCACCTCGCTGAGTTCCGAATATCCTAGACCCAGGGAAGACAAATAACCGGGACTATAACTCTCAATAACTACGTCTACGTGAGCCACTAGCCTTTTTAAAATATCCCGGCCTAATTCAACATTCAGGTTGAGTGTAGATCCCTTCTTATTTAAATTTAAGACTAGGAAAAAAAGACTTTTTTCCGTATTTGGGTCATCTTGAGCGAATGGGCCCATTCGACGGAGAGCTGAACCTCCAAGCGGCTCTATCTTCAATACATCTGCTCCATAATCACCCAGAAGCCGTGCACAAAAGGAGCCGGCGATATCTTCGCTCAAATCTAGAACTTTTACCCCTGCTAATGCCCCTGTTAACATTTCATCTCTCTAGTACCACAAGGTGGTTACAAGTTAAAGCTATAACCATGAGCAGTCAATAAAATTTTAGCTGAACCCTATCTCTTAGGCAAACAGTTCGCAATAACCATCTGGCCACAGAGGCTAGTATATAAGATAATGAACCAAGTTCTACAAATTATTAGGAGTTTTCAAGGAGCAGATTAATGCGACAAAATCGTGTGAAGAACGTCATGAAACAAGGCCAGTTAGCGTTAGGAACCTATGTTACGTTAGCTGACCCGCAGATAGTTGAGATTATCGGTTTGGCAGGCTTCGATGCCGCATTTATAGATATGGAACATACCACGTTTGATTTGGGATTAGTCAGCCAAATGATCGTAGCCGCTGATATGGCTGGAATAACATCAATTATACGGGTGCCAGGAAACGACGAAAACTTAATTTTAAGGTTGCTAGATGCCGGAGCTGAAGGAATAATAATACCCCATATAGATGGGATAGAAGGAGCTCAAAAAGCCGTCGATGCGGTCAGATATTCGCCTATGGGACACCGTGGTGGGGCGGGCGGATCCCGAGCAGCCCGGTTTGGTTCAATTCCCTGGGATGAACATACCAAACAATCGAACGAGGAAATTTTGTTAGCAGTTATGACTGAGGATGCTAAAGGCGTAGATGATATAGAGAAAATAGCCGGCCTTGATGGCATTGATATCGTATCCATTGGGCCTACAGACTTCTCGGAATATATGGGTATACGAGATCCCGAAAGCCCTGTATTACGTTCAAAACTGGAGGAATTAGCAGCAAAAGTAAAAAATATTGGAAAGGCCAAATTGGCTTTTCCAATGAACCATCCTGCCATGCCTTTAACAGCAAGAGAACTGATCGATCTAGGAGTTGGATACTGTCATGTAGCACCGCCTCCACCATCAGTTCTCTTACGTTCGCTGAAAGATAGGCTGCAAACGATTCATGGAGAATTAGGGAGGTCTTAAATAATCAATATTCAGAACAGGGAAACATTATTTACAAATCGAGGGTAATATTAGTAATTATGTTCTTCGGAATCTATCTGGGTTGTACGGATTCACCGCGAGAGCAGAGTTCATTTACGTACAAAGCAACACCAGCGGTGCAGGAAGATGAATCATCCAAGCCCGAGATCGCTCCAATTCAAGAAACAAACCCGACGACCGTAATGATTGGACCGACAGTGTTCACAGTACAGGTTGCAGAGAATCATCTAAGCAGGGCCAAGGGGTTATCGGGTCAACTTGGTTTGCCCGATAATCACGGAATGTTGTTTATATTTGAAAGTCCGAGCATACAAACCTTTTGGATGAAAGATATGCTTTTTCCAATCGACATAGTTTGGATTTCGGATACATGTTTGGTAGACAGCATTACTCCTGACATTCCTATCCCTTTAGTATCACTAGAAACGGACGAGTTGCCTAAATACCAATCAAACAATCCCGTCAAATACGTCCTTGAAATAACCCAAGGACAAACTGAGATTCGGGATATAAAAACCGGGGATCCGGTGTCATTTCAAGGTGTCTTTAAGATACCAATCGACTGTTGATAGCTGGTTTAACAACTTAAACAAATATATTTTATAGAGGAAAGACAATGGAGATTCTGGTTTCTGGTTCAATAGCTTACGATCGAATAATGGATTTCTCCGGAAAATTTTCAGAACACATAGTTGTTGATGAAATCGACAATATCAACGTTAGTTTCATGGTAAATGGACTCAAGGAAAATTTCGGGGGAACCGCAGGAAATATCTCCTATTGCCTTGCGCTATTAGGAGAACAACCTAGAACTCTAGCTACCATAGGGCATGACCACCATAGGTATTTACAATGGTTTACCGAAAACGGTCTTTCCATTTCAGACATACGGATAATAGAAGATGAAGCCACAGCTTCAGCTTATATAACTACAGACACATCTGATAACCAGATTACTGTATTCAATCCAGGTGCCATGAAACATCAATCGTCATTTGATTTCTCGCAAATAGACCCTTCCGAATGCATTGC
This sequence comes from uncultured Chloroflexota bacterium, assembly GCA_913052545.1. The sequence continues at coordinate 7,333 of CAJXEF010000063.1, read as the reverse complement.
GATCGTCGCTCCTGGAAATTTATCCGACATGATGGAATTCCCAGCAGTACATCAAGAGCAAGGTATTTTCACTATCTTTGATCCCGGTCAGTCTCTCCCCGCCTGGGGGAAGACTGAGCTATTACAATGCATCGAACAATCAAACATATTAATTTCTAATAACTACGAATTTGCTATGATACAAGACCGTACAGAACTCACCTCAAATCAATTGATAGAACAGGTAGAAACTATCATAACTACCAAGGGCGAGGAAGGATGCGAAATTAAAACCCAAACGGGAACGAATTTCATTCCAGCTATTCCTACAGATAACGCAATAGATCCAACAGGCGCAGGAGACGCCTTTCGGGGTGGATTACTGAAGGGCTTATTGAACAATTTGCCCGTAGAACGGGCCGCTATGATGGGGACAGTGTGCTCGCACTACGTAGTTCAAAATCTGGGCACTCAAGAGTATAAATTCACCCAACAAGAATTTGAGGCGACCCTTATTCAACACTTCGGGTCCTAGTCATTCATCAATAGCAATCAGTATTGACCTTAATTACTAGCTAGAGTAGTCTTGGTTATACATCCAGTTTGTGAGAGGACAGCATGACTCAACAAACAGAATCAGCTTTGTCAGCAGAAGTTAAAGCCATGATAGGGGTCAGCGGGGATATTGTAGAATCTTGGGGCAATGTAGACGCTGAATACCTCCGGAGATTTACGCAGGCAGTTATGGACCCAGACCCGAGATATTGGGATGAAGAATTTGCAAGTCAAAGCAAATATGGAGAAATTATAACCCCTCCAATAATGGTTAGCTACATGGCCAGCCGAATTCCCCCAGAGCAGGAGGACGCCATTACACGGGCATTTGAGGACAACCCTATGTCTGATGGTATTGGTGATGTCAAAAGGCCCGGAGAATTACCTCCTGTCCCCACTAATCTGGTCCGTGTATTGAACGCCGGTAACGAATTGGAGATTTACCAATACCCAAGTATTGGCGACAAGATATTTTTCCAAAATAAATATTCAGATATCAGAGAGAGAATTGGAAGAGATGGAAAGCCTTTCCTAATCATTACGCGTGAAACTACATTTAAGAACCAAAATGATGCGGTTTTATGTATTACCAGAGCTTCGACAATTAGACGTTAGGTCTTGATTTTAGATTTGTACCATAAAACATCGGAGAGGATTACTCATGACCACTCCATTGGAAGATCTATTAAAACTGGAACCGGAAGAGATTTGGACCAAAAACGAACGCCCCACCGCAGACCAGATGCGAGTCAAGCAACAGATTTATTACGAAGATATCGAAGAGGGAACAGAACTTCCTAAATATGTATACAAACCGACTCCAACTCATCTTTTCCGCTGGAGTGCCGCTATAGAGAATTTCCACAGAATTCACTATGATCTGGATTTCGGACTTAATCACGACAAAAATCCCAGCATTCTGGTTCACGGATCTTGGAAACAAAGCGTGGTCCCACAATTTTTAAAGGATTGGACATCTCCTGGTGGATGGCCTTGGAAAGCCCGATTTGAACATCGAGCTATGTTAGTCCCCGGAGACGTCTTAATCATGTGGGGAAGAGTGACGGAAAAATCAGTCAAATCACAGATGGGGTTGATAGAATTGGAAATTGGTATGAAGACACATGACGGGGTAGAGAGCATGCCAGGCACAGCAACCGTAGTCTTACCTCTTCGGAACGGTCCACCGATCCCATATCCGTTCGTACCACCAACTGATTAATTCCAAATAACAGCGTAAAAGCTAATGGACTATTAACACGACTCACTGACGTTAATTGCACTAATACTACGAGGTAACAAATGGCCCGTTTTATGGCGATCCACAACGTAGCTAGCATGGATGAGGCAGCTTTTAGAAGTAAACTAGACTCAGTAAAGAAATGGCGGCCAGATCGTAGGACGACCATTCTGAAAGTATATGGAGATCTCAGTACCGGAAAACTAATTACTGAGTGTGAAGCCGCAGAACAATCCCACTTTGAAGATTGGATCACAATGGTAGGATGGCCGGCTGAATCAATACACCAAGTAGATATAATCTGTCAGGTCGGTAATATCTGGAAACTATAATGGATCATATTTTCAAATAGTATTTCCAACCAACAGAATATTTGATCGATTTCGCATTAGAACATTTTCCTTATACTAATAGGCCAATAACGAAGCCGGATCCGTGCCAATGCCATATCTTGTTGAACCGGTCCGTACCTCGAACTGTCTGTACTGTGAGCCCGATTATCTCCTAGTAGCCAATATTCGTTTGGACCAGTAATCCATTTAATGCCTTGGGTTGAAGCGCGTTGACCCACCGTGATCCACGGTTCAAATAGGAGCACGTCATTTATATAAACGTGCCCATCCTGCAAATAGATATACTCTCCGGGCAACCCGACAACCCGTTTCAAATCTCTTTTGGCAACGCTAGGCCCATAAGGCCTTTTTAACACGACTACATCTCCGCGTCGCAATTGTTTTATTGGATCAGTTAACAGTTCAGCTAATACATAATCTCCATTATTGAACGCAGGAATCATGCTCTCCCCAATTACCTTGTAAAAGCGAGACCGGAATAATCTTGTAATAAATAAAATCATATAGTTATCGAGATTAACAACTAACTTGGACCAAAGTGTGTCGGATTCTAGCTATCTCCTTGACTTTGCCTAATCAGAGAAACATAATTAGGCGGTCTACAGGCCAATACTTATCAATTAATAAGCTAAATACTAACACCCGTTTTCTTAAATATATTTAATAATATATAAATCGATAAAATCAAACTTTTTAAGGGAATAGTCGCAAGCTAGGCCAAACATTTGAACCGAAGGGATATATTGTTCGGTTTACCCAAACGAGCAAGATCCTGATTTTCTTTGACCCCTCCACACGTAACCTAGTAATAGACAGGGATTGTTATGGCTAATCTAAACGTCATCAACTGGGCTCAAATAGCCAGAGAGAATTACCACTACGCTTGGTCTATCGTAGCGATAGGCACCTTTATGCGAGTTATTTCTAACTTTGTAAGTCAAGCGTTTGGCTTAGTACTTATCTATCTAATACTCGAGTTCCCGGGAGAATCTTTAACATCATTAGTTTTGATACAGGTTTTTAGAAGCCTTGTGAGCGCAGCTTTATCACCTACAGCTGGATGGATAGGAGACAAGTACGGAGCAAAGAGATCCCTCTTCCTTGCAAGCGCTATGTTTGTCATAGGTATGTTATTAATGAGCCAAGCTTCTCACGTTTGGCAGTTATACCTTTACTATAGCTTTCTTCTAGGTGTGGCTCAGGCCATATTTTCGGTGAACATACCAACTACAGTCGCCTCGTGGTTTAAAACCCGTTTAGGCATAGCGGTTGGTGTTCAACAATCTCTTGGAGGGATGGGCGGAGCGATAGCTGCGCCTGCACTGGCCCTAATATTTACCAAACTCGAATGGGAAGGTGGTTTCTTACTAGTAGGACTTGTAGGCGGCGCGTTAATATTTGCCCTATTACCGTTTTTCCACGGAGATCCCACTAATCGGGGTATGAAACCATTTGGAGCAACGGGAGACGATCCCACTCCTACTAGTAATAATCAATTCACTAAGATTCGCACTCAAGTATTTCTCCAAGCCGTCCGTCGAACTCCGTCTTTTTGGAACTTAATAGGCATACACCATTTGGGATGCTTGGGCCATTCCATCGTCATGTGGCATATTGTTTACTTTGCCACCGATACCCATGAAATCAGCCCAGCTGCGGGCTCATGGATCATCTTCTGCTATGTAACAACGAGTATGTTCAGCAGATTTGCTACTCCGATCCTAGCAGAGAAATTTGGGTCCAAGGGCGTGATGGCAGTATTCTATACCATACAAGGGCTAACAGTTCTCTTACTATTCTGGGCTCAGGAACCGTGGCAATTTTATTTGTTCGCCACCTTATTTGGTGTTGGTTTTGGCGGCGAGATGTCTGCTTTCCTCGTAATCAATCGTCAGTATTACGGCATGGGTCCGGTAAGATCTGTTTTTGGATTCCAGCACCTTGGGTCTGGCACAGGCATGGCTCTTGGTGGGTTAATTGGGGGGGCATTGTACGACGTGTTTGGGACCTATGATATAAGCTGGATCGTATCAATAGGTGCGAGTCTTACAGGAACCATATGTATTTTATTCCTCCAATCGACAGCGCAAGTGCTAATCCCAGATTGGGAAGAATCGCTACCTGCGGAAGCCAGGACTGCCACCGTAACCTAAACTAAACTTGTAAGCCAAGTCATGGCGAAATTAACAAGGAAACTACCGATGTCTGAACGAATTGACCTAACGCTTACTTTAGGCAGTAGCACGAATACTATAATACATTCGAGCCATGAGCACCTATTCCAATTCTAGAATACTCTTGGGTACAGGGAATCTTGCCAAACAAGAAACTCTTCGATGGTTACTAGAAGGCTTGCCTTTGAGACCTGTTACACCTTCGGATCTAGGATTGACTTCCGTCCCCGATGAGACTGGAGCAACCCATCTAGATATAGCCCGTCAGAAGGCCATACAATGGTCTTCAACGGCTTCGATGTTAGTAATAGCATCAGATGGCGGATTAACGGTTCCGAGTTTAGGAGACAACTGGGAAAGCCGGTTCACGCATCGCTTTGCTGGAGACCAGGCATCGGACAGAGACCGCACTGAGCAGCTTTTAGAACTAATGAAAGGGTTCAGCGGTGAAAATAGGAAGGCCTCGTGGATAGAATCAATAGCGGTCGCCGACCGGGGGGCAGTGATAACCTCTTGGCAAACTACTGGCGCTGACGGAATTATTGCTAAGACTCCCGGAGAAGACACTGGCATCCCCGGATTTTGGGTATTTTCTATCTGGTACATCCCAAGATTTGGGAAATACTATAACAAGTTGTCGCCATCTGAAAAGGAATCGCTAAATGACCATTGGGGACAGCTCAAAAAAACCGTCCATCAATTTTTTCAAAACTTATAAACCAGCATTGAACTAGAACATAATTAAATCTTTGGGTACCTATGAGTTGCCTGAGCCAAGTTTGCCGTATAATAAGCTGATCAGAATTCTGGTACTGCAATCAAAGTTAGGGGTGAGCCATTGGGCATTGCAAATGATCTTCCAAATAGCATTGAGGACGTTCAATCTTTACTGCGCGAACAACGCTATATATCCGATAGAGGCTTAGCAGTAGCATTATTTTTATCACTAAAACTCCAAAGGCCCCTTTTCTTGGAAGGCGAAGCCGGTGTCGGTAAGACTGAGATCGCTAGATCATTAGCCCAAGGGCTAAAAACCGACTTAATCCGGCTCCAATGTTATGAAGGGCTAGACATCAATCAAGCAGTTTACGAGTGGAATCACGCACGACAGATGATTGAGATCCGTCTTATGGAAGCTACTGGATCAGTTGATCAAGAAGCAGCGAGCAGAGACCTGTTCGATGAAAGGTTCTTGATCAAGCGCCCTCTCCTACAAGCTATTGATAAAGACCGGGACAGACCAGCTGTTTTATTGATAGATGAACTAGATCGAGCAGATGAAGAGTTCGAAGGTTTCCTTTTGGAACTATTGAGTGATTTTCAAATTACTATTCCAGAAATTGGTACTTACACCGCCAAACACCCACCCATAGTGTTAATTACATCTAACCGTACTCGGGAAATTCACGATGCATTAAAACGTAGGTGTTTGTATCACTGGGTAGATTATCCAGATTATCAGAAAGAACTACAGATCGTTACCACTCGCTTGCCAGACGCACCGAGACGTTTAGCTGAGCAAGTAACGGGATTTATCCAAGAACTACGTGAAACTGAGCTTTTCAAAATACCCGGAGTTTCTGAAACTATCGACTGGGCAACGGCTCTAATGGCTCTCAATCAAACCGCCTTGGAACCTCAGGTGATTGAAGATACCCTTGGAATTATGCTCAAATATGAAGAAGATATAGCCCTAATACGAGGAGAGCCGATTCGTTCCTTATTAGAACGTTCACAAAATCGCGGGCCAAGGCGACGAGGCAGAGCAAGTTAAAAATGACACAGTCTAAGTCTATACAAACCTGTGATGTAGCAGTAATCGGAGCCGGAATAATTGGAGCATCAATTGGATACCATCTAGCCGAACGTGGAGCAAAGGTAACAGTCATAGATTCCAACAGCCCAGGTTCCGGGGCTTCAAGCCATTCTTTTGCGTGGATAAATGCTGGGTTTAAGAGTCCTTATAGTTATCATGAGTTCAGCCGAAAATCCATGAACATGTGGGATCATCTAGCTCGAAAACTTGATATGGAAATCGGGCTTCGTTGGGGGGGTAAGATCAGTTGGGAATCCACCGACTATGGAGCAGAACGTCTCAAACATAAAATAACCCAAGCTAAACGATGGGGATATCCCAGTCGACTGATTACAAAACCTGAATTACAAGAGTTGGCTCCCGAGCTATCATTCGGAAATGTGACAGCGGCAGAATTTACTCCGGTTGACGGTCAGGTAGAACCACAACTAGTAATTAACGCCTGTCTTAAACGAGCCAAAGAATACGCAGCCACCCTAATTACAAACGCAGAGGTGGTAGCATATAACGATCGACAAGACGGCGACAAAGTAACCACTTTAACCACAGCTTCCAATACCTTTTCTTTTGATTACCTAGTGATTGCGGCAGGGGTGGATACTACATCTTTAGCCGCCAAAGCTGGTGTTTACATTCCACAGGAAGTTAGCCCGGGCGTCGTAATTAGAACAGACTCTCAGCCACCATTACTGTCATCTATACCAATAATCTACGCTCCAGGGCTAGATCTAGACCATCCGGAAATACACATCAGACAGTGTCATGACGGCACTTTAATGATCGGTGAAGGCGATCAAGAAAGCATCAAAGAAGACGATACACAGGATCATGCAGATGATTTGTTAAATCGTGCTATTAGATATTTACCATCTTTAAAAAACGCCCGTGCCATACCCGTTCCGGTAGGATTCCGTCCAATGCCTTTAGACGGGTATCCCATATTAGGATTTGCCAGTAATGCTCCAAATGTGTACATAGCGCTAACCCATAGCGGAGTGACTTTAGCACCGTTAATAGGCGAACTTGCTACAATAGAGATTTTAGATGATGTGCAAATTGAAAGTGTTGCGCCTTACCGGCCGGAGCGGTTCCTATGATAGAAAATAGGCCCGCTGACATCGTAGCTGACGAAAAAGAACCGATTTTGGTAAATCTAATACTGTTTGGTGCATTATTACATCGAATGGGCCTTAAATTTGGCGCAGGCAACCTTATA
>CAJXEF010000062.1 GCA_913052545.1 uncultured Chloroflexota bacterium | reverse complement strand
GCTGACAAAATCCATGGTCATATCCAATCGAACGAGGTTGGCATATTACTGATCAGCGATGGCCATGGGGTGCAGTTCCCGTCTGATCTAGAAGTTTTCTATGTTGCTCCACCAGCATTGGACGACTTTAGGCAATGGTTCCAAAATTGGATGAGAAAGCAACGGGAAGAATACTCGTCAAAGGATTCAGTATCTGACTAAATGAATCTTACTAACGTTGTGCTTCTATAATATAGTTAGCAGGTTAGTCCTAGGTCAGTTAGTCTATTTCACCTTGCGCCCATGATCGGATTAGATGGTGCGCGATTGCGATTGGTCCTGGGATCAAGAGATCGGTGTTCTCACCTTTTAAAGCTAAAAGGACTTCTTGCCTATCAAACCATTTCACGTCTGTCATTTCTTCAGTATCCATAATGATTTCAGTGGTGGCGGCCTCGGCATGGCATCCAATCATTAGTGACGATGGGAACGGCCAAGGTTGAGATGAGTGATAAGTGACATTTTTTACTTGAATGCCTGCTTCCTCCATAATCTCCCTAGCTACGGCTTCTTCAATACTTTCTGCCTGGTCTACGAAACCAGCTAAAGCAGAATATCGGTTAGTGGCTGCTAGGCGTCCTCTTGATTGTCCGAGCAAGCATCGTTCCCCATCATGTACCACCATAATTATCACAGGATCAACCCGGGGAAAATGTTCAGATTTGCAGTGATTGCATTCTCGTTTTTGACCACCCCTTGTAACAATAGTTTCGTTTCCACAAACTGAGCAGAATCCGTGCCTGTTATGCCAATTTATCTGAGCTCTTGCTTGAGCCAAAATACCGGTTTCTTCAAGATCCAATTGTTCCGCAGCAGTTCTAGAATCTTCAAATTGGTAATCAGAAAATTTTTCTATAATTTCGGCTGATTGAGGGCTTTTGGAAATATCTATGGTGAAATATGTGAAACCATTTTGCATTCCTAATAAAAATGACTCAGAGTCAAACTTGGCTTTTTCTAGCTCGGCCCTGTCAAGCCAAGCTAATTTAAGGGGTTCTCGAGCCGAAATTAGCACTTTCGAATCCCATAAAGGTAGAAATTTACTGTTCTCAGAACCAGTTTGATGGTTTATCCATTTTTCATCACGTCTTTCTCGTTCCCCTCGATCTAATGGATTACCAGCAAAAATATGTTGTGTAGGCAATTCATTTGCTCCTTCACGAATTAAAGATCATTCCAATCGCTTTTTCATCTTAATGGTAATAGAGGTGATCATCAACTTTAACCGTCATCACGGGTTTGTGGATGCGGATGCAGAGCAACAATGTTAATCTTTGATCAACAGTAAGAATATAGTGAAGGGAGTTATAAATTGGCGGTCAGCACGGATCTACATTTTGGAGCTAGCTTATGCTTGGGAGCAGCTGAAACTTCTGACGAGTCTAGTTGGTTAGAGGAATTAGGGTACGAGTATCTGTCTGCCGGAGAACATTTCATGAGGGGAAATCCACCTGGGTCTACGCATGCTGTTTTGCCGCTTTTAGGAGTGGCAGCTGGTGCTACAGACGAAATCAGAGTTCTTTCGTCAATAGTACTAACCCCTTTTTATCATCCCTTAGTGCTTGCCAAGTTGGCTACTACGTTGGATATAGCTTCCAAGGGTAGGCTTACCCTCGGGGTGGGAGTCGGTGGTGAATTTCCTCAAGAGTTTCAGGCAGCCAACTTATCTGTCTCTGATAGAGGTAGTCGTACAAATGAGTGTTTGGCTGTAACCCGCCAACTTTGGACAGGAAATTCTGTGACATATACAGGGAAACATTTTCAAGTTAACGATATTTCGTTGAATCCTATTCCGATCCAAAATCCTAGTATACCTATATGGGTGGCTGGGAGAAGAGATGCTGCTATGAGACGGGCAGTTCGGTTCGGAGACGGTTGGTTACCGTACTTTTATAGTCCGGAACGGTACCGTGATAGCGTTAAAAAAATACACGAGATTGCCAAAGAAGAGGAAAGAGATATTGAGTCTTTCCACTGGGGATTTTTCCCATATATCTCCATATATCCTAGTGTGGAGGAGGCAGCGGCGGTGGCAGCAGAAGCTTTGGGAGGCAGGTATCTTTATGATGGCAATTTTGCTGATATAGTGCGTAATTATTGTTTGTTGGGTCCTGTTAGTAACTGCATAGCTAGGTTACAAGAGTTCGTGGATGCTGGAGCACGTCACATTATCTTCAGTGTAGCGTGTCCAATGAAGGATCGAGCGCGACACTTAGAGATTATAGCTAAAGAGATAATACCCCATTTTTTGCCGGGTTAAATATATCCTAATGGCATAGCCCAAGCTATTTAACTAGGTTAGGGCAGCAAAGATTCTATTGTTCAAATAGGTATTAGTGTATAATAGGCTGGTATAGTAGCGGTTAAATTTAAATATGCCACTTATGAAATCCGGTAAGGAGTGATGATGTCAAGAATTAAGCGTGTTGTGTTGGTGCAGCCGGCTTCCGCGGGTGGGAACTTCGAGTACGTAGCTATCCCCCGGCAAGGCATGCTGTTTTTGTCAGGGGCTCTTTCGCAATGGACAGGCCCGTATTTGTATGACAGGCAAATTTGGTTTGAGGATAGATCGGGTATTTTAGATCCGGATTTAGACCTAGAGGGAGTTGATATCTTGATGGTGACGGCGTTGATAAATGAGGCGCCGAGAGCCTATCAAATAGCCCGATTGGCTAAACTGTATCATCCTGACCTTATAACTATTGGTGGAGGCCCTCAAATGAGTCCTTTGCCAGAAGAGGCTATCGAATTGGGTGGTTTCGACGTAATAGTTAACCGAGAGGGTGAGGATATAATCGGCCAGCTTAGTGATACTTTACTTGATTATAAAGAGTCCCCGATGTTGCATTCCTATTTGGAGAAAATCCCAGGAATAAGTTTCATGCGAGATGGTGGGTTAGTTCAAACCCGACGATCGGGTCTAGTATCACCGGATTTCGTCGAGTTACCGGATTTCAGATCAATAAAAGATTTAACCTCAAGTTACCCGATGGCCGGTGGGGTGTTAGAAACTGTAAGGGGTTGTACGGAAAGTTGCACCTATTGTCAGGTGATCCAGCAGTTTCTGGGATATAGGTTGATCGATCGAGAAACTGAAACAAAGCGACTCCTTCAATTGCAAGAATTGGCTTCTGATGGTTTGATACACGTTTCTGGAAACGGAAGATTTACTGTGTTCATCTCAGATGATCTTCATACCCCGCCCTTAAGAGCTGTTAAATATAGGAACGAGAGATTAGAGCGGCTCAAATCTTGGAAAGGGCGTACTGACGATATGTACTTGATTTGTCAGGCGAGAGCTGAGATTGGTCAAGATCTTGAGCTGGCAGAATCTATGCAAGAAGCCAATATCAAAATGTTGTATTTGGGGGTTGAGTCAAATAACGCGGAGAATTTAAAGCTGGTTAAAAAACGTCAAGAGCCTGGTCAGATGGAGAATGATCTGAAGGTACTTAACGAGATGGATTTCTCGGTAGTTGCTATGACTATTATAGGTCTTCCTTATGATAATGAGGAAGACATTATGAATTTGGCAGACTGGGTAACTCAATATAGCAAGTACCAGACTGCTAATTTATTGACACCTCTACCGGCTACCTCTAACTGGGATAGTCTTACTCCATTGAACGAAAATGGGGAACTATTGGCCGAAGGTGAAATTCGGCCATACCACTTGTACACTGGTCGTCAGTTAGTTTTTCAAGATGACCGATGGTCTATGGAAGAAAGCAGAGAGCTGTTTGATAAATACTCAGCCAGATTGACATCTATCGATAATTTATATGGCCGTTTATTCCGTATGTTGAGGTCATATAGACTGCGATTGGCCTCTTCGAGCAGAGACTTGGGTGACACCATTACCTCTCGAATTAGTGAAGCGACCGAAACAATAAGGAATTGGGCGGATCCTATTTCGGTAGTGGGACAGGAGTTTGGTGAGAATATTTCGGTAAAATTGGAGGAACTAGCAGAAACTCTTAAAACTGTGTCTCAGCCACTATCTAACACTAGGCAAGATATGGTAGATAATATAAGTCTTAGAGTGAATGAATTGTCAAACTCACTTAAAGAATTGACAGATCCAGTAGCAGCTTCTAGTAAAGATATAGTTACTGGTGTGTCAGGCAGGATCAGTGAACTAACGGAAATCCTGAATGGCGTGTTGGCTGACTCCAACCGCAAGACTTCAATCAAACAATAAATGGTTACTCGAACGGAATAGATGTTCTATGACTGATAGCAACCGGGTGTTCATCAGTGGGATAGGGATGATTAGCCCATTAGGTTTAGATGCCCAGTCGACGTGGCATGAACTTCTCCAAGGGAATTCAGGTGTCGACCGTATAACTGCTTTTGATACGGATGGATTTGATACCAGATTCGCTGCTCAAGTTAAAGGGTTTGATCCAGAGCAGTATTTGGATCGGAAATTAGTTAGACGTATGGATAGGTTTGCCCAATTTGCAGCGGTGGCTGCGAAAGAAGCTTGCAACCATGCGGGGATCCAAATAGATCAAGAAGATCCTTATCGTACAGGCGTTATTATAGGTAGTGGTATCGGTGGGATTATTACCTTATCCGAACAGTATGAAATTCTCAAAGAACGAGGACCTAAAAGAGTAACCCCATTCCTGATCCCTATGATGTTAGGAGATATGGCTTCAGCTCAAGTGTCAATGGTCACCGGAGCTATGGGTGCTAATTATTGCGTGGTTTCTTCTTGTTCAAGTGGTGCTGATGCGTTGGGACAAGGTTGGGAGATGATAAGAAGAGGTCAGGCAGACGTCGTCCTGGCAGGTGGGAGTGAAGCGCCGATATCGCCGATAGCCGTAGCTGGGTTTAATTCTTTGCGAGCCTTGTCTAGGTTTAACGAAGATCCTAAACTAGCTAGTCGACCATTTGATAAAGATAGGGACGGCTTTGTTATGGGAGAAGGAGCGGCCGTCTTAGTGTTGGAGAGTGAATCCCACCTCCGCTCAAGGGGAGCCATGGGTTTGGCCGAGTTTAGAGGCTATGGCGCTACTTCTGATGCTCACCATTTAACCGAACCCAATCCTACAGGGCAAAGCGCCGCTAACGCTATGCTTATGGCCCTTAGATCCGCTAATATAGACGCTCCAGAAATTGATTATTTGAATGCTCATGGTACTTCTACTCCGTTAAACGACTTTCAGGAAACCAAAGCTATCAAATTAGCACTTGGCGAAGAGGCTTATAAAGTTCCAATTAGTTCTACTAAATCTATGACAGGGCATTTATTAGGGGCCGGTGGGGCCTTGGAAGCTGCTTTTTGTGTCATGGCTCTTGAAAATAACGTGATCCCCCCAACAATAAATCTGCATAACCAAGACCCGGAATGTGATTTAGACTACACTCCATTAAGCGCTTGTGATAAGGATTTGAAAGTAGTAGTTAGTAATTCGTTTGGATTTGGAGGGCATAATTCGGTGCTCGTATTATCCGATTCAAAAGTTGTATTTTAGCCGGCTAATGGATCGTTTGGCCGGGCCTGGGTAAGAATCATCGTTTCGAACAGTAAAGGAGTGATATACAGGCAGACCAATCAGATTTGTTACCCCAAATCTACCTTGTTCTTTCCCAACCTAGTTTTTCGTACCAAAACTGAAGTTGGCCCAGTGCTTTAAAATGTTATGGATACAAGATGGGTATTAACAGAAAATCAACATATCAGTGGTGCCTTACCGGGACTACCGACTCCAATTAAATCTCTCTTGGCCTCTCGTGGTATTAGTTCACTTGAAGAGCTGCAGCTATTTTTGAATCCTCCTCATAAATTGCCTCATGATCCATTAAAATTCCACGGGATGGATAAAGCGTTAAAGCGGATTTATGAGGCATTGAAACAAGAGCAGTGTATTGGTGTATTTGGCGATTTTGATGTAGACGGCATCACTGCTACAGCCATTATAAAAGAAGGGTTAGGAACTTTTGGGATTCCAGTGAGCCCCTATATACCGGATAGAGCATCTGAAGGTCATGGATTATCAAAAAATGCAATCGAATATTTCAAGAGCCAGAGCGTAGTATTAATAATCACAGTTGATTGTGGGGTTACCTCAATCGACGAGGTTGCGTATGCTAACCAGCTGGGAATAGATGTAATTATTACGGATCATCACGTTCCCGGAGATTCCATACCAGATGCCTTGGCAATAATTAATCCCCGGGTCGAGGGGAGGTCTTATCCGTATTTGCATCTATCGGGGGCTGGACTTGCGTTCAAATTGATTCAAGGGTTATACGAATTCATTGATCAGCCATGGCCCATAAATCTGCTTGAATTGGCTGCTATGGGGACTATCGCTGATCTAGTGCCATTGACGGATGAAAACCGTTATATCGTGAGCCAAGGGTTAGTTGCTTTATCGCAGACTAAACGTCCGGGGTTATTGGCGTTATACAAATTGGCGAAGGTCAACCCTTTGCTACTGACTTCGGAGACTGTGAGTTATCAGTTAGGACCTAGAATAAACTCATCTGGTCGGATGGCGAATGCAGGTATCAGTCTGGATCTTTTGACGACTGAATCCGAGGATGAGGCGTATAGGTTGGCAGTTCAATTAGAGTCTCTTAATGATCAAAGAAGGACTTTAAGTGCCAGATCTTATGAAACAGCTCTAAGTAAGATTAATCTTGAGGATGCCCTACCTCAAGTGTTATTCGTTACCGATCCAATCTTTACCACTGGTATAACGGGCTTGGTGGCAGGGCGGTTAGTAGAGGAATTTCATCGGCCAGCCATTGCCTTATCAGAAACAGCAACTCCAGATGTATTGGTAGCAAGTGCCCGAAGTTTGCCAGAATTTGACTTGATATCGGCGTTAAATAAATGTGCATTTTTGCTGGAAAAATTTGGAGGACATTCACAGGCGGCGGGATTTACTATCCGGCGTACTAATCTAATTAAATTAATGAATAGGATCAATGAATTAGCGGTCAATTTGGTATCTGCTCATGGATCCGATAAAATTGTATCCATTGATGTAGAAGTCAAGCTTGATGAATTGAATCAACTATGCGTTGATTGGTTAAAGACTTTAGAGCCGTGGGGAATAGGAAATCCTCAACCATTATTCATGAGTAGAATGGTTAGCATTGTGGATTTCAGGTATATGGGCTACGACAACCAACATATTAGGTTCACAGTTAAACAAGGAGATTCATTTTGGACCGCGTTAGCCTTTAACCAAGCGCGCAAATGGTCTGAAGGTACGCGATTTTGGGATTTAGCCTATACCATCTATGAAGATTCCTGGCGTGAAGGTAAGGCCTCCTTAAAATTAGTAGATTTTCGGCCGTCATCCGAGCAACTGTAAATTCATTATAGATTACTTATTGGGTTGAATTAATTGTGCTTTGTATACTAGCAATGGGACAGTTATTGCAACTACCGCAAGAGCAATCAGTTGAGCCTCGTTAAATATCCAGTAGTTGTTTGCTTCTACGCGTAAGAAACTAATAAAGAAACGCCCGATGGAATATAAGGCCCCGTATAGAGCGAATGTCATTCCATGTGGTCTTAATCGTTTACGTATAGGCCAAATTATAATTAGCAACGCTAAATCGAATAACAACTCGTATAAAACCGCGGGATGACTAGCGAAGCCACCGCAGCCTCCGGATGATATGGGCCAACCGCCGGGGCTATTTTGGTGGGTGTAAACAACTCCCCACGGTAAGCCAGTGCCTAAAGCGCAATGTTCTCCGTTGATAATATCTCCGATGCGTCCAATAGCCATGGCGATCAACAATGCAGGGGAAGCTATGTCTGCTAATTGTCCTATGGGAGGTAAGGACAACTTTTCTTTTATACCAAGTAATTT
This sequence comes from uncultured Chloroflexota bacterium, assembly GCA_913052545.1. The sequence continues at coordinate 3,244 of CAJXEF010000062.1, read as the reverse complement.
TAACCATCTACTCGAAAAGTTTATAAACCAATTTGCATTCCTTAATAGAATATATGCAGATCCTCCAATAAAGCCCCCGATTATGGCTCCATAAATAGCTATACCACCTTTCCATAAGAATAAGATACTCAATGGGTCGTGGCTATATATGGACGTCCAAAAATCCGCAACATGGAAGATCCTTGCTCCTATGATTCCCCCGATTATCGCCCAAACTGCTACGGATAAAATTGTGTCAGGATCCAAGCCTTCATTAGTTCCCCAACGATAAGTTAGATATACCCCTGTTGCTACAGCAACGAACGTAAGAAAACCATGCCACGAAAGTAAGAAAGGGCCAAAATCCAAAATATTTGGATTTATACCTATTGCGATTGTAGATATGATGTTCATTAGTTAGCTCTCAATATTAATGTATCCAAGGTCTAATCAGTTAGAGAATTATTAGACTGGCATTGTACAGCAGTTGATTCTATACAATTAGTTAAATAAACTACGCAATCAGAGTTTTTTAGGTAATACCTTAATTGATCAAATTCGGTTTTGTTGGATGGGAAACAGAATATACCTGGCCCAGATCCGCATAAATGTGGACTAGCATTTACAGACATTTGAATGACTTGAAATATATTTGACAATGTAGGGAAGGTTTGGAAGGCTATGGATTCAAAGACGTTATGGATTATATCTGTTGGCAGCTGTCCAGTTACCAATGATCCTACCATGCTATTTGTTATGCCTCCATCACTGAAATTAGAGGCATTCAATTGAGAATATAGAGTAGCGGTCTTATTAGGGATAGTTTGATTGGGGCAAATTAACAGTAACTCAAGAGGAGGTAAATCAGGTAGTTGCGTTATTAATTCCCCTTTTCCTTCTCCCAATGCTGTACCACCCTGCAGGAAAAATGGAACATCTGAACCCAATTCCTTAGCTATTTTCGTTAATTCTATTGGTTCCAAATGTAATTTCCAGAACTTGTTCAATGCTATCAAAGTTGCTGCAGCATCGCTGCTCCCACCCCCTAATCCCATTCCAACGGGGATTTGTTTATTAATAAAAATCCTTGCTTGAGGTGATATGCCAGCATGTTTGGCTAATTTGTGGGCAGCTTTCCAAACGAGGTTATTGCTTCCTGCAAGGCTGGGTACATCGCATTCGACTCTTAGACGACTCCACCGTCGTATTTCAATGATGTCACGGATACCAACGGTTTGAAGGATGGTTTTAATTTCATGGTACCTGGTATCGTACTTACCTACTACTTCTAGGGACAAATTGATTTTAGCGAATGCTGAAACTAACACAATCAATTACTCTCTAACCAGCGAGAATACAAGGTTATCCAATCATCGATCGATAGGGATGCGGGTCTACGATTAGGGTCTATTCCAGACACCTCAATCAATCTAATAGCGCTCGCAGTGGGTATGTTTAGTCCTCTACTCAATGAATTGTGAAGTTTTTTTCTGGGTGCACGGAACCCCGCTTTGACTAGACGAAAAAAGGCATCTGTATTAGCGAGTTGAAATGGGGATTCCTGGTATACCTCCATCTTTACAACCGCTGATGATACTTTGGGGATAGGATAAAATGCTTGGGGAGGAACCGTACAAACCAACTTAGTTTTAGCGTAATATTGTACCGCAACTGATAATATCCCCATTTGACCGGGGTCAGCTACCATTGATTTGGCGACTTCTTCTTGTACCATCACGACCATCACTTGTGGTTTATGGGGGAGTTCCAAAAAGTGTCGGACTATAGGATTGGCAGCATAATACGGAAGATTGGAGACCATTTTGAACTTATTATTGGGGCCGATCAATTCATTGATATCCGTGTATCGGGCATCTCCGATGATGCTAGTTAGATTTTTTGGATGACCTAATTGTGTTTCGATACGGTTTGCCAATTTAGCGTCTAGTTCTATAGCTAATATATGCCCTGCATGGGCAATCAAACGATTAGTTAATATCCCTCTTCCGGGACCTACCTCGACCACTATGTCATTGCGTGTTAGTTCGGCGGCTTGGATAATTTCGTCTAGAACTGTTGTATCGGTTAGAAAATGTTGCCCTAGTGATTTTGGTGAGCCCGGACTATAGGGTGTGTTAGTACTCATTAACTTAGATGGCTATATAGCTGAATGTTTGGAAACTATTGATGTATATCTACAGATGATGATTTCCATTCGAACCAAATTCGGCGCCTTTAATTTTATTAAATAAGGGTCTTTATCGGCAGATTAATTGGAAGAGACCGTGCACCTCCCGTTGCCACAAATCCATGAAACTTTTATCAGCCTATGACTCGGGTCAGGCACTCCCACGGCACCCACAGGGTTTCGCTTACCGTTGCTTCCTTCCGGACCTGGCGGGGTTCGAGAATCTGCGCCGCGTGGGACCCAACCTTCTATACCATAGGGTCCGATGCAAGAGGTTTATAGATTCTGTCTAAAGGAGGAGTTTGATCCCGCTATAGCGGATTGCGGGTAAAGGGCACCGCTAGCTCCCCACCTAGCACGGTCTCCACAACAATGGTAGGCTAGGGCGATGGCAGTGTCAATTAATGTGGATATAATGTTATACGTATTTGAAATAATTACAGCAGTGTCATATGTTTAGCACCGGGTGATGGTTTTTAACTATTCTGATCGGACTGATAATGTGGAACAACGATTATGAAAGTCAACAAGGCGGTTATTCCTGCAGCAGGATTGGGTACTAGATTCTTCCCTATTACAAAATCTGTTCCTAAAGAATTACTACCGATTTTAGATAAACCTGCTTTACATTATGTTGTAAATGAAGCTTTAGAAGCAGGGATTACAGAGATAATTATAGTTACTTCGCCCGGTAAAACTGCCCTGGCCGATTATTTTAACCCTGATTCTGATTTTCAATATCACTTAGAGATGAATGGCGACGAATCGTTAATATTTGAAATGAAACGTTTATCATCAATGGCCGATATCCGTTTTGTGACTCAAGATAAACCTCTTGGATTAGGTCACGCTGTTTTAGTTGCTAAATCTTTGGTTGGACATGAGCCGTTTGCTATTATGTTGCCAGATGATATAGTCCGAAATGATACAGGAGTCCTATCACAAATGCTTAACACAGGGGAGGAGTTATCTGGAGGTGTTCTAGCGGTAGAACAAGTATTATGGGAAGAGGTTGGGAAGTATGGGGTGATTGATCCACACCAATTGAGTGAAAAATATTATCAAGTTAAACACTTA
>CAJXEF010000061.1 GCA_913052545.1 uncultured Chloroflexota bacterium | reverse complement strand
CAGCACCACCTAGGTCACATCCTTGTAGATATGCCTGAGGTAGAAGAGACCCGCAGGATAGACTCTCTCCGCCGCTACATATTAAATTACCAACGTCGTCGAAGCCTGTGACTGACTGACCCGCGCCACAGATTTGTCCTCCAATTACTAGTTCAGAAGAGGGACCAGCTGGTCCTGTCGCTCCGGTTGCACCTTGGGGACCGGTGGCACCTGTTAGACCTTGTTCACCCTGAGGTCCAATCGGCCCGGTTGCTCCAAGGGGTCCGATTTTTGCTGGAGGTCCTGGAGGCCCTGCAGGGCCTTGGGGTCCTGGAGGGCCTATCCTACCGGTCGGATCTTCAGATACTAGTGATAGTTGATCTTTATCGAGAGCAGCGTTGCCGTCCCCTCCGAAACATGCGATGCCTATTAACATTGATGTTAGGAGTATGCCGAAAATGGTCCAAACTTTTATCATATCCCCCTCCCTACCCGTGCTCCCTATGGGAGACCGGCCCTATATTACTCTGAACTTTCCGTACCGTATATTTGCTTGAATAAAGAACTACCCTTTATTTTACCTGTAATGCCCTTATGTTAATCTATAATTTCAAGTACTGATTTCAGACATTTTACTAGGCTCTAATAAAACGGCTTTTCGTTGGTTTAAGTCCCTTGAAACCAAGCTTGGCGTTTATCTCTAAAAGCCTTGATACCGTCTTGGAAGTCATGAGTCAGTCCTATATCAGTGATAGCAGTGGTCTCGGCATCTAATTGAGTGGCCAAGTCGGATTCCCAAGAATGGTCGAATAATTGTTTAACTCTGCCATAGGCTTGTGTAGGGCCTTCGGATAGCCGGATCGCGGTTTCTAGGGCGTGTTGTTCGAAATTACCTGAAGGAAACACTTGGTTTACTAATCCGAGTTCACAGGCGTATTCCGCACCTATCGGTTGGCTAGCAAGATATATTTCCATGGCTCGTCCAAGTCCGACTAACCTGGGCAAAAAATAAGTTGACCCTCCATCGGCAGTGCAACCTATCCCTGCATAGGCCATGATAAACCTGGCTTCGCTAGATGCAATTCTTAAATCACAAGATAGCGTGAGACTGAATCCTGCTCCAGCAGCGACACCGTTTATAGCCGCTATAACTGGTTTATTTAAGAGTCGTAACTTTAGTATGACATCTTTATGCAGGCTTTCAGCGAGTTTGTTCAAATATTCGGAGAGGCCATCTGGTCCGTTTAGATCCAGATTATCAGCGAAATCCTTTACATCTGCTCCTGCACAGAAGGCGTTGCCAACCCCCGTGATTAGGACAGCTCTAATATCATTGCTTTGGCATTTTTGAAGAGATAGCCCCAGATCTTTAATCATTTGAGGAGTTAAAGCATTTCTAGATTCGGGGCGATTAAGAGTGATAATACCTAGGCTGGATTGTTGTTTGAACTCTACTTGTGCTGAACTCATTAGTGGCTCCGTTCGGTATTAACTACTTAGTTATATTGTTTCTTTTATGTGTTCCTAGCGTGCAGATAGGATTTATTAACGGGCAATGTTCATTAATATTGAAATTTAGCGAGCGAGTTGGCACGGCAGGAGAATAACTAAATGGCGGCTAATTGGTACTAGCTATTGTTGTCGCTTTGCCATTTTTCGGCGACAGCTTTAGAAACAGCTGGAACTACCACGGGATCTAAGGACCATGGAATTATTCTTTCAGTGGTCGGCTCAGATACGAGGCTGGCCAATGCCTCCGCGGCACTGATTTTCATCCCATCTGTAATTCTGGGTGCTCTCACGTCTAAAGCTCCGCGAAACACTCCCGGAAAGGCCAGGCTATTGTTAATTTGGTTAGGGAAGTCGCTTCTTCCCGTTCCTACGACAGCGGCTCCTGCTTCTCTGGCAAGATCTGGCATTATTTCAGGTGTGGGATTAGCGGCGGCTAGCACAATGGCATCTTTGGCCATTGATTGAACCATTCTTTGGCTAACTGTATCTCCTACGGAAAGTCCAATGAAAATGTCTGCCCCTGTAAGTGCTTCTGCTAGATCACCAGTATCACCGTCTGGATTAGTTATATCCAACATCTCGGTTTTGATCTGAGACAAGTCAGACCGACCCCGGTGTATGATTCCTTGGCTATCCACGAGGACAGTGTTTTTGGCACCATATTGATTTAATAATTTGGCTGAGGCAATGCCACCAGCACCAGCACCAGCGAAAACTATTTTCACGTCATTGATTTTTTTCCTTACAACCAGCAATGCATTTATTACTGAAGCTAGGACTACTATGGCTGTCCCATGTTGGTCGTCGTGAAAAACAGGAATACCCAGATCTTGCAGAGCAGATTCTATTTCAAAACAACGAGGAGCTGCTATGTCTTCTAGGTTAATACCTCCGAATGTGGGAGCAATATTTTTTACAGTTTCAATGATAGATGAACTGTCCTGCGTGGCTAAGCAGATGGGAAATGCATCGATATCTGCCAGACCTTTGAACAGTATAGATTTTCCTTCCATTACAGCCATAGCTGCTTCTGGTCCGACATTGCCAAGCCCCAAAACCGCAGAACCGTCGGTTACGACGGCGACATTATTCGCTCGGTTAGTTAAAGCGAATGATTCGGACTTATCATTTGCTATAGCCATGCTCACAGCTGCTACCCCTGGCGTATACGCTATTGATAATTCCTCGGCTGTTTCGACCTTCATTTTAGAGGCGATGCTCACTTTACCTCTGGTTGCTCTGTGCCGGATTATCGCTTCTGCTCCGTAATCCATTTAAACTCCGTAAATGTTGTTAAAATTAAATAATTACTTTAAGACAGCCAACTGCGACTCAGACCTTGTTGGCTGCATTGTTAAACCGTTATTAGTGAACCTAATCGTAGTGAACAAATCACTTGCTCCATTTTAATCCCTAACGGTGATAATAGATATCGATTAGAGTAGCAACTTGAACGTATAATGCAATTATCCTGTAACTGCACCCTCAGATGCTGACGAAACCAGTTTTGCGTATTTGCCCAAGACTCCACTTGTGTATTTTGCTTCTATCGGTTTCCATGAATCCCGGCGGTCAATAAATTGTTCCTCGGTTAACTTTACGTTTAGTTGTCGTGCAGGAATATCTAACGTAATCAGGTCCCCCTCTTCCAATAACCCAATGGGTCCTCCCACTGCAGCCTCAGGCGCAACGTGCCCCACCATAGGCCCATGAGAAGCCCCAGAAAATCTTCCGTCTGTAATCAATGCCACGTCGTCGCCGAGCCCTTGCCCGATTAACGCACCAGTTACTGCCAACATTTCCCGCATGCCTGGGCCACCTTTGGGCCCTTCGTAACGAATGACTACGATGTCACCAGGTATTATTTCATTTCGTTGTATGGCTTGGAATGCAGCTTCTTCCTGATCAAATACGCGGGCAGGACCTTCATAAATTTTTTCCTGATGTCCGGCTACTTTGATAACAGCTCCATCAGGCGCAAGGTTTCCTCTAAGTATAGCCAGGCCTCCAGTAGGACTTCGCGGAGCACTTGTTTGGTACACGACCGGTTGGTCGTCTGCTGTAGTGATACTCGATACATTTTCTGCGAGGCTTTTTCCGGTAATGGTCATTGCATCACCATGGAGCAGACCAGCGTTCAATAAACGCTTTATGACTAGAGCTATACCACCGTAGCGGTCCAAATCGGCCATTACATAGCGCCCGCCTGGTTTCATATCAGTTATATAAGGAGTATTTCGACTGATTCGGTCGAAATCTTCAAGTTGTAGGTTGACACCAGCTTCTCTGGCTATAGCAATCAGATGCAATACTGCGTTGGTAGACCCACCCATGGCTACTACTACGGTAATAGCATTCTCAAAAGCGTCACGGGTCAAAATGTCTCTAGGGCGTATGTCTTCGCTCAGTAGCCGCATCAGAGTTTTTCCGGACTCTTTGGCCCTGGCGTTTTTACGGGGATCAATAGCCGGTATAGACGCATCGCCTGGTAATGATAGACCCATAACCTCTATGGCCGTTGACATGGTATTAGCAGTAAAAAGACCAGCGCAGGAACCTTCCCCGGGGCAGGCATTGCATTCGAGATCTGTAAGTTCGTCTAATGTCATGTTTCCTTTAGCGTAAGCACCTACAGCTTCAAAGACATCTTGGATATTCACATCTCTCCCCTGGAACTGTCCTGGCATGATGGTTCCACCATAGACGAATATCGAAGGTATATTGAGCCTGGCCATGGCCATAATGCACCCAGGCATATTCTTGTCACATCCGGCCACAGTTATCAGGCCGTCCATTCGTTCCCCAAAGGTTACAACTTCTATTGAGTCAGCTATTACCTCCCGGCTTACCAAGGACGCTTTCATACCTTCAGTTCCCATGGAAATACCGTCGCTAACGGTTATGGTTCCGAATTCGAAAGGCACGCCTCCAGCTTCCCTGATACCCTCTTTGGCGGCTTTCGTGAGCCTGTCTAGATGAACGTTGCAAGGTGTGACGTCACTAGCTAAATTGGCTAAAGATACGAATGGTTTTTCCAGATCTTCTTGAGTCAAACCCATTGCGAACAACATGGCTCTAGCCGGAGCCCGGTCAGGACCGTCGGTTATCTCGCGGCTCCGATGTTTGGGGTCTTGCTGTGTTTTGGTAGTGGCCAAGTTCCCCTCCTGCTCTGTACATTCCTATAGCGTGTAAGCGGGCATTATTATAATGTTAGCTCTATGCCGTTACAAGCTAACTTGCGAAAAGACTTGCACCATATTCTTTTTTCTTGTAATCTGGGGCCGTTCAAATTGGAATTTAGGAGAATGGGAAGGAATGTTTAATCCGTTCGCATGGCTAAAGATCCCGACAGTAGAAGCACATTGTGATATACCTTGTGGAATATATGATCCCGTGAGCGCGAAAATTGCTGCTCAAACTGTTCAGAAGATGGTGCTAAGGATCCAGAATCTGGAACATCCGGCTCCGGGTGCCGATATGGCAGCCCATCAAGCTTTCGCAAATACATTTGGGCGCTACGTAACAGTTAAAGAAGAGCACGCGGAAGTATGCAAGAATGAGCTCCGAATACTCTGGGCTGATTACGCTTGGCCAAACCTCCCTGACGGATTTGATCTGCATGGCAGCTTTAATCAAGCGTTAAAATTAGCTGGTCGCTGCAAGCAGAATGTCGATATGGCCGCTTGCGAAGAGTTAGTTGCAACGGTTGATACTATTGCAACCGCTTTCTGGGCAACTAAAGGCGTTGAGTACAGTGATCCTAATGCTGCAGCCAGGTATGGGGCCTAACAAATTTCTAACCGTTAATTAGCAATAATAAAATGGGCGGGTTTCAATCCGCCCATTTTGTTATTGCTGTGAATAATATTATTATAGTTTTCTAAGGGCGTCAGAAACCCTGTCTATGGTACGGTCGATATCCTGAGTAGAATGGGAAACTGAAACGAACCCCGCTTCAAACTGGGAAGGAGCAATGTAAACCCCTTCCTGAAGCAGAGCATGGAAATAACGTCCATAAAGTTCTGAGTCCGCTTTCTCAACTGCCTTTAGGGAATCAATGGGACCCTCTGCAAAGAAACCAGTTAGCATGGAACCTACTCTGTTAATAGTAGATGGTATTTGTTTAGCATTAAAAGCCTCAGTCAGGCCTTTTACCAAGCGATCACTTTTACTTTCCAAGTCTGGGTAAGTATTTGATTTTTGCAATTCTTGTAATGTAGCCACTCCGGCTGTTACAGCTAAAGGGTTACCTGATAACGTACCGGCCTGATACATTGGACCTAAAGGAGCAACCATTTCCATAATGGCTGTATTTCCTCCATATGCTCCGACTGGCAATCCTCCACCTATAACCTTTCCAAGGCAAGTTATGTCTGGCTTAATTGAGAATAGTTGTTGGGCTCCTCCAGGTGCGACTCTAAATCCGGTAATCACTTCGTCGAAAATGAGAAGAGCTCCATTTTTAGTGGTCATTTGCCGCAAAGATTCTAAGAAGCCATCTGCAGGAGGAACAACTCCCATGTTACCTGCCACTGGTTCAACTATCACTGCAGCGATATTATCTGGATGCGACGCGAAAAGGGCAGAAACAGAGTTAATGTCGTTATAGTCTGCTACTAATGTTTCTTGTGCATATGATTCGGGAACACCGGCACTGGTTGGTATGCCGTGGGTCATTGCCCCTGAACCAGCTTTAACTAGTAGTCCATCTGCATGGCCGTGGTAACATCCCGCGAACTTGACGATTTTCGAACGTCCTGTAAAGGCCCGAGCAAGCCTTAAAGCGCTCATACAGGCTTCGGTCCCCGAATTTACGAGGCGTACTTTTTCTATAGAGGGTATGGCTTGACAGATCATTTTGGCTAGCTCGACCTCTAATTCTACAGGGGCACCAAAACTGGTTCCTTCTTCAGATGCTCTTTTTAGAGCTTCAACGACGTTAGGGTTAGCGTGCCCCAATATCAATGGTCCCCATGACCCTAGGAAATCTATGTATTCGTTTCCGTCTACATCCCAAACATGACTACCATGGCCACGAGCGATGAACGGAGGGGTACCACCTACAGCTCGGAAAGACCGTACAGGACTATTGACTCCACCAGGAATGTATTTTTGGGCTTCTATAAAAAGCTGTTCCGATTTAGTTTGATTCATATATGGTTATTCTTGGCCCTGAAGCCAACTGGCTACCTCCTTAGCATGGTAGGAAATAATAATATCGGCTCCGGCTCGTCGTATGGCAGTAAGAAGTTCCATTGTAATGGGTTTTTCATCTACCCAACCTTTCTCTGCAGCCGCTTTGACTAAGGAAAATTCGCCGCTTACGTTGTAAGCCGCTAAGGGGTAGTCAAACTTATCTCTAGCTTGTCTGATGACATCTAGGTAAGCCAAAGCAGGTTTAACCATTACTATATCTGCGCCTTCTGCAATATCGGTCTCTATTTCCCTCATAGCCATTCTGCTATTAGCTGGGTCCATTTGGTAACTACGTCTGTCCCCGAATTGAGGAGTAGAGTCTGCGGCTACTCTAAACGGACCATAGAATGATGAAGCGTACTTAGCAGCGTAACCCATTATCGGTATCGTAGGCTCACCGGCATTGTCTAGGGTTTCTCTGATTGCTCTTACTTGGCCGTCCATCATAGCTGATGGTGCTACTAAATCGGCTCCCGCTTCAACATGCGATAAGGCGCTACGGGCCAGTAATTCTAAAGTTTGATCATTATCAACTTTGCCTTTGTCTATAACGCCGCAGTGGCCATGGTCGGTGTACTCGCATAAACACACGTCCGTGACAACTAGGAGATCGGGAGTGGCTTTTTTAATCACCTTTATAGCTTCTTGGATTATACCTTCAGGATCATAGGCTCCAGTACCTGTCGGGTCCTTTTCAGCTGGTAGGCCAAACAATAGGACTCCAGGGATCCCTAGATTCGTAATCTCGCCGACCTCTTCGGCTAGAAGATCCAACGACATGTGGTAACAACCGGGCATCGGTTCAATAGGTTCCTTGATGCCTGTTCCGTGAGAAACGAAAAGTGGATATATGAAATTCGATGAAGATAGTCTAGTCTCCCGAGTAAGTTTCCTAATCGATTCGAGCTCTCTAATTCTCCTGAGACGCATTGCAGGAAAGCTAACCATAAAAACCTCGCTTATGAAAAAGCTCGCTGCAGTAGTTGCAGCACACATTGTATTTTTAAGGCTGATGCCGAGAGTTTACTTGGCTTTTCCAATATCTGTCTAATGATGCCACCAGACTCTCAACAGTGGCATTTTCTGCTACTAAGTCGACACGAAGCCCCATTTCTTCAGCCGTCTTAGCGGTTACAGGACCGATGCATGCTATCAGACTAGAGGATAATTGTGTACTGTCTTCACCCAGTAAAGTTACCAGGTTTCTTACAGTTGAAGAGCTAGTGAACGTTACTACATCGATTCCGTCTTGAATCAATTGTTTAGCTGTTTCTGATATATGATCCGGGATTACAGTACGGTAGGCTGGAAGTCTTGTGACTGTGGCTCCCATTTTCGTGAGCCCCTCTGATAAGACCTCTCTACCTATATCTGATATGGGTAGTAGTACCGGTACGCCTTGCCACTGGTACTGTGACAATTCTTGTAGGACGGATTCAGAAGGCGAAGAGGTTGGTATAAAATCAGGTTTAATCCCTCGGTTCTTTAATTCAAGAGCTGTTGCTGGCCCGATAGCTGCAATAGTTGCATTTGCAAATACACGGGAATCTAATCCGAGTGCTTCCAACCTGGAAAATACGGATTCAACAGCGTTGGTACTGGAAAATATTACCCATCTTGTCTCTAGACTGACGCCGTCTGATAAGGCCCTGTCTAGGTTGCTATAGTCCTGGAGGGGAGCAATTTCAATGGAAGGGAGTTCTATTGGATCAGCCCCTATTTCCTCTAATTGTTCTCTTAACTTGGAGACTTGGGTTCTAGATCGTGTTATGAGAACCCTTTTCCCTTCGACGTCTTTTATGCCAAACCATTCGATTTGTTTCTTCAACGAAGCAACTGGTCCTACGACCGCAATAATGGGCGCACTTAAACCGGCGGATCTCCCTTGGTCCATTATGTTAGATATATTCCCGGAGACTGTCTGTTGTTTTTTCCAAGTACCCCACTGAATTAATTCTACCGGGGTATCACTGGGCATTCCCTCACTCTTAAGGGTTTCCAATATCGATGTTAATGAAGTCCAACCCATTAGTATTACCAGAGTACCCCCAGTATGTGCTAATACGTTCCAGGGCACAGTTGATTCAGGTTTGGAGGGATCTTCACTTCCACTAACAACGGTGAACAGGGTTGAGATACCTCGGTGGGTTACTGGGATACCGGCATATGCAGCAGCAGCTATGGCCGACGTAATACCGGGTACTATCTCGAAAGGAATATCATGTTCGGACAGGTATATAGCTTCTTCGCCACCTCTGCCAAAAACGAATGGATCTCCGCCTTTCAACCGTACTACTGTTTTCCCTTGGTTTGCTTGGGAAACCAATAATTCGTTAATCTGGTCTTGGGTTAAGGCTTGTCTCCCTCTCTCTTTACCGACAAATATAGATTCGGCTGACTTGGCCGCTAACTCTAATAGCGAAGGGTCCATTAACCTGTCATAAACTACCGTGTCAGCTAATTTCAGATAACGAAGCCCTTTCACGGTAATGAGTTCAGGATCACCTGGTCCCGCTCCGATTAAAAAAACTCTACCTAGCAAAATATTAGTCCATCAAGTTTAAGTTTCTTATGACAATAATAGCGCAAAGAAAATGGTAATCTCAAACCCAATTTTAAATTGGATTATCTATCCTAGATAGTTAAAGCGGAAATTAATTTAGTATCAGCATGTTCTAATAGATCTGAATATGCCGCACGAGCTAAATCTGCGGGTCGGTTTCCAGGTCCGGATTGATTCCCTCGAAATATTGCGTCCCCGTCGCTAGTTGACATAAACACATCTAGAACCAAATCTTCGCCTGATGATTGTGCATAAGCACCTACTGGTAATTGGCATCCCCCTCCAAGCAATTCAAGAAACAAACGCTCTGATGTGGTGGCGGCAGATATGAGTGGCTCATGAATGTGAGATAATATGCGTTTGATATCGGCATTGTCGTTTCTGATCTCTACTGCTAATACACCTTGCCCCGGAGGGGGAACAAACTTCTTGAGCGGTAGATATTCGGATATTTGGTTATCTAGCCCCAAACGTTGCAGGCCAGCTGCGGCTAAAATCACCCCATCGTAGTCATCGCTATTCGACTTTGAAAGTCGGGTCTCCACATTTCCTCTAATAGGGAGGACATTAAGTAAGGGATTAGATTCCTTGATTTGGGCGACTCTGCGAGGGCTACTGGTGCCTATTCTTGCACCGTCAGGTAGGTCATCGAATGTGCAATGCCACCGGTTAATTAATACATCCCGAGGATCTTCCCTATCTAATATAGCTCCTATTCCTAATCCTTCCGGTAGCAAGGTGGGTAGGTCTTTCAGACTATGTACCGCCATATCTAGGTCTTGGGAGATTAATAGTTGTTCGATCTCTTTGACAAAAACACCTAGTCCTAGTCCTGTTAAGGGTGCTGTGGGATTTGAATCTCCGTGCGTTCTTATTATTACAATTTGGAAAGTCAATTTAGGGAAATAGGATTGAAGTTGGGTTACCACCAGATCGGTTTGGCGTAATGCCAGGGAACTACCTCTAGTGCCAACTTTGATTTCTGTATTAGTCATGGAGTTCTTGATCGTTTCCGGGTATGTTGCTGTGGCGCCTGGTAGAGTTGCTTCGGTGTTCCGCCACCGTGAAGATCTTCTTTACCAATTCGAGTTCGGAAGGATTTTTGAGGTCTCTAAGATATGCGGTAGGTTGGTGAAGGAGTTTTTTTACTATTGCTGACGTTAGGGCATCTAGGCGGCCTTCTAGGTGTGCCCTTTCAGATTCTGTGTAATCTTTCGCTAAATAGTCGAGGGTTTTGGATATTTCTTGTCGTCGAACATAATCTGCGTTCTGACGGAGATTTGTAATAATAGGCAACGCATCTAGCTGTTCCCACCAAGCTGAAAAGCGGCGAGTCTCCTCAGCAACTATCACATTAGCAGTTTCGATGGATTGTTGTAGAGTCAGTTCATCTGTTTCCGATACCGATTGAAGTGAATCTATATCATATAGATTTACTCCTTCGAGTTCTTGGATGTCTGGATCAACGTCCCGTGGTACTGCTATATCGACTATAAGAAGAGGTTGACCTATCCGATTCTGGATAGCATTACTAACCATGGCTTTATCTAATAAATAACCCGGTGATCCACTCGAACTGATTATTACATCAGCTTCAGAAACTTGATTTGGAAGCTCTTCAAAAGGAGCGGAAACTCCTCCTAACTCGTGGGCAAGTTGTTCAGATCTCCATTGAGTTCGGTTAGTAACAGTAGCTTTCTTCACTCCGGCATCGTGGAGAGCTTTCGCCACGAGCTGCCCGGCGTCCCCGGCTCCTATAACTAATATTCGACTTTCAGATAAATCGCCACAGATTCCCCTGGCCAGTTCTACTGCGGCTTGACTTACTGATCGAGAATGCTTACTGATTTCTGTTTCCCTGTGTACTCTTCTGCCAACTCTTAAGGCTTGGTGAAATAAACGGGACAAGGGTCCTTTTGAATAACCTTCTGCCGTAGCGACGCTGAATGCATTTCTGACTTGCCCGAGTACTTGTCGCTCACCGATAATCATGGAATCTAAACC